>DATBMW010000087.1:0-34154 GCA_036554645.1 Nitrososphaera sp. | reverse complement strand
AAGTGTGCCAGGTCTCTGTCATTTCAAAGCTCCAAACATCATCGGGCAAAAGGATTACAGAATAATAGTTCGAGAGGTGAGAGTACCTTGTGACTTCGAAAAGATCTATGGATTCATTTTCTTCAATTTTCTGAACGAGTCTTTTCGATATGATGTCATCTGTCGCCGTGATGCTCCAGCGCGTAGGTACCAGTTTGCGGCCTTTTTTCAGCCCAAGCATCCCGATGGAAAGTACTCGTTGTATTCTGCTTGTCTCTACACCGCGGTCATACAGGTCAATAATAGCATCCGAAGCGCGCAGGTCGCTATCATAGAACGCTGACTCTATCCTTTGATCTGAAGAGGTTGAAGAAGGCTTGAAGGTTTTTAGCGGAGCGGCAGGCCCGAACGGAGTGATCCCGTCGCTGAGCCTAATTTCTGTTTCGAGTTCCTGCCCGCTGACCGGCTGCCTTTCAAAGGTAGCTTCACTGTCGACCGGTCTCTCTGACATCGCGACCTCCTGGAGGTTTGCGATAAAGCGACCAGACGTGTCATGAACATCAGCAGCTGTGATGCCTCTGACAAGGGACAGTCTGTATCCCGCTATTTCTTCCAGGCCCTTGCCGGCCCACATTTCACTCTTGTCTAGTATTGTGGTATCGCCGTGATGAGGCGGTATCATGGGACCAACCATGACCTTTGGATAGCCGTATCTGCCAACAAAGACAGACGGCGGGCTAGAGCCGTTGATATGGTCGTGCGAAAGCTTGACGGAATTTTCTTTCAGAAATTGGACCCAATTCTTCTCGAGATTTCGCTTTATTTCAGCCGCAGATGGCAAGAACAAGTACGAAAGCGCAATCTAGCATTTATAGCCTTAGAACAGAATTCTTGTCGCAATGGTTCTTCTTCCGCACTTTCTCAGCCCGGGCTTGCAGGCAGGGCATAGGACATGTATCCTCCTTGAAACTTGGGCTTTATGAAAGCCGGAATGGGGTAGGTTTATAGCGTTAATAGATCGAATTCGCGGATGCCTGCATAGAACAATGGATCCTGTAGACAAGGCAGTTCTCGCTTCATTGTATGCCAGCAACCTCGACCCTTACATCTCTGCCTACGACAGAGTAAAAGCAAGGCTGCCAGTGAGCCAGGAATTTTTCCGGACGCGCTTGAACCACCTGGGAAAACTCGGGTTTGTCGAAAAGGATGACCCGATAAGACTGACGTTTATCGGACGCGATGCCTTGAGGGTAGTGCTCGTCGGCGGAGTCTTTGACCTTATCCACCCCGGGCACATCCACACCCTAAAGGCGGCAAAGGAACAGGGGGATGTATTGGTAGTTGTGGTTGCCAGAACGTCCACTGCCCAAAAGATAAAGCAGGGCAGAAAGATTTACCACGATGAAGACCTTCGGAGGGAGCTTGTGGCTTCGCTCAACTTTGTGGACATTGCTATTGTTGGCCGTGAAGGGACGCTCTACGATACGGTAGAACACGTCAAGCCAGACATTATTGCCCTTGGATACGATCAGGCGCACAGTGAAAAAGAGATCTCTGAGAACTGCAAAAAGCGCAACCTGAACATTCGCGTGATAAGACTATCCACTCCCATTCCCGGCTCCAAGAGCTCGAGGATGAAAGAAGACCTGGGAGACTCGTTCTACGGCATCTAGGCAGAAGCAAGTTCCACGAGGACTTTGACCTTGTCGCCATTCTTTATTCCGGCAGCCTGCTTTATAGCAACAGGCGATATTACTTCGAGCATGCTATCGTCGTAGTGCGTTCGTTCCAGCACCAGGACTGCGGCGTTTTCAATCGAGGAGCCGTCATTTATCCTGGCGCGATAACACTTTACCCAGCCGTAGGTGCGCGTGCCGTCGCTGAATCCGTCGATAAAAGCGGACGGCTGGTGCATCCCGAGCTCGCGCCTTGCGTTCATGTATAGCTGATCCACCAGCCTCACATTCAATGTCCCGGGATACGGCTCGTACCCCAGCTTTTCCCTAAACTGCCGACGGTAACCTTCAAGTGACATGTAATAGGCGCCTTCGCCCATGCCAGAAATCACATTGCCTTCAAAAACTACTGCTGAAGGAGACGATTCAAGTGATGCGCGCAGCGACGCAGAAAGGTTCTGGATTTCTGTGAATCCCCTGGCAGTAACGCGTACAGCGAATTTCTGGCCGCGCTTTGCCCTTTCTATGTATCCCGAGGTTTCGAGCTCTAGCAAGTGTTTTGATGCGGCCTGCTGCGACCGGCCAATCCTCTTTCCAAGCTCCGTAGTAGTAACTTCTACAAAGTTGTGGCGCGCCCCTTTTGAGAGCAGCTCTACTATAGTGAGGATGTGCTGCAGCTTTAGCTCTTCGGTCGGCATTATCCTCTAGTTATTAATCCCGATGTCGCCGAATGTCCTTACCCTAACGTCTGCTGGTTTTTTGAGATCAGCCATGCGGTGCCCAATCACGTACTCGATGCCTGCCTTGTCAGCCGCGTCAACGAGCCTCTGGGTCACGATCCCGTCTAGCACGAGCAGTTTTGCACCTTCGGCGCTATCCAGCCTCTTGATTACCTCGGAAACCGGCACTTTCAACAGCTGGTTCATAGAGCCATCAAGAACAATTGCCTCGAGAGTTTCGTTAATCTGAGGATAAACATCCCGGATTGCGGTGAGTATCTCGGGCTTGTCCTGAGCGGCCACCTCCGATGGCTGCACCATCTGCTGCCGCGGCTGCGGGATTTCGTCACGGGGCTCTCTTTCGTACCTGCGGCTGTGCCTGCGCTCTGGCTGATGCACCGGCTGATGAACGGGCTGGGAAGTAGGTTCGCCTAGGATTGCAACCGCATCCTTTAGAATCTCTGAAATTTCAAGAGGAGTGCATTCCTCGACTTCTTTGCCCGGAGGAGCTCGAAGCACCTTGTCTATCTTTACCACTCCCAAAAGCTCTTTTAGTATCAGGTCACCGGCCCTGTCACCGTCCAGAAAGGCCACAACCTTTTTGCCATCGGTGAGCTTTGTCACGGTCTCGTCTATCCTGGCGCCCTCAATGGCGATCGAATTGTCAAAACCGGCCCGAAGCAGGTTGATAACGTCGGCTCTGCCTTCCACCAGGATAATCCAGTCAGATTCAAACACTCCTGTGCCACATGCGAGCTGCGCCTTTCCGAAACTCGTCAGCTTGCCGGGCTTGCTCGCGTCGTACACATCTTTTAGCATCTCGTCTCCTTCGCTTATGGTTCTGGTTGCCCAGTCCTGGACTATTTTCTTGGCGCGGTCAACAATTACCTTTTTCTTGATGGCCCTGATGTCGTCGATGCCCATGAGGTTGAACTTGGCCTGAAATGGTCCGACCTTGTCAATGCTCTCTATTGCCGCCGCGATGAGCGCAGCGGTAGAGATGTCCGTACTCATGGGGATCAGGGCATCGCCCTTTGCGACGCTTCCCTTTGTTTCTACATTTACTTCGATTCGTCCAACCTTGGAGACTTTTTGCAGTTCGTTGAGATTCATTTCCGGGCCGAGAAGACCTTCGGTCTGTCCAAAAATTGCACCGATGATATCGGCCTTCTCAACCAAACCGTCAACTTCAAATTTTAACTTGACGTGATATTTCACGATTCCTGTGCTAGGCAATTCTTTCATAACCTCGTAGTTTTACTACTATATCACAGACTTTTCTTTGCTTGAATATAAGTGCTTTGTGAAGTTTGAAAAATTACGTATAGAAGTAGAGATCTTTTCGCGTCCCTGTAACGCCCGAGACCTGCGGCGCAAAGATTACTAGGTCTTCTACGTGCCTCACCCTGCCGTTTGTTATCTTGGCAAGCTCTTTCTTGTAAAAGAGGCTGACGCTGTGCTTTCTGGACTGCAGCTGCGAAACCAGTCTGCTGGTAAGGTACTTGCCGGTCCTGTCCATGTCGAGCAGCAGGATCATCTTTTTGCGCCCGCTGCCATGGCTGTCGATAAAGTCTGCGATTCCTTTGAAATTGTGAAATACAACAGGCGTGCCCGAAAATCCAATGCTTGCCAGCGCGGAAGCATCTCGCCTTCCTTCTACTACTATGATGGAACCTTTCTCTGACTCTTCGTTGAGCATGCCGACAAATCCCTTGAGGCGCTCGACCGTCTTATCGTCAAAACCCGATTGATAGCCCATCGGAGCAGACGTACATTCGCTGCTTCAGGATTTAACACTTTTGTCCTTCACACTAAAGGTAAATACATTGAAACGCTCAAACTAGTTGCGCTTGAAGATACTTTCTGTCCAGAATATCGATTGTGAAACTCTGGGAACTCTGCAAAAGATGTTTCTTGCCGACGGGTTTACGATAGATTCTATCAATGCGCAGACTGATAGGCTGCCTGATAGCATTGAACAGTTTGCGGGCGTTGTCATACTGGGAGGGCCAATGGCAGTATACGACGATTTCAAATACTTGTTGGAGGAACAGGCTCTTGTCAGAAAAGCGATCAACAGCAAGATACCTCTTCTCGGGATATGTCTTGGCTCGCAGCTGATAGCGCAGGCAGCGGGTGGAAAGGTGTACAAGGGGACAAAGAAAGAGATAGGATGGCATGATGTCTTGATAAGTGCTGCCGGCAGATCCGATGTATTCCGCGGACTGGACAATCGGGTACGAGTGTTCCAGTGGCATGGCGACACGTACGACCTCCCTCCAGATGCGACAGTCCTGGCTCGCTCGGAATTCTATCCACAGGCATTCAGGGTCGGCTCGGCAATCGGCATCCAGTTCCACCTTGAAGTAGACGAAGCGCTGATAAAGCGCTGGATGCAGGAGTATAAGGCCGAACTTGAACGTGAAGACCTGCAAATGGACGACATTCTTCCGGGGCCCGGTGATATTGATGCGCTAGAACAAAAGTGTGTTCAAGTATATGGCAACTTTTCAAGATTGATAAAGGGGAGAAAATAGATGTCCGAACCTTCTTGCCGACTGCAAGCAGGGATCTTAATGTTATGCGGACCTGCATATGAGTCCCACTAACCGCAGGCTTGGGAGGTTTTTTCCAAAGCGAACCTAAACTATAAAAGAAGCTTGGCAGCTTTTTGACTAGACTTAACATGGCAAATGAGAAGGTCCAAAAGATCTTTAATGACGTTTATTCGAGCAAGGAAAAAGTAATCACAGAAGAACTCGCCAAGCAGGTTCTGACAGAATACGGGGTAAAGGTGCCCAAATACGCTCTTGTAAAGAGCACAGCAGAAGCTGAAAAGAAGGCAAAAGAGCTTGGATTTCCTCTGGTAGCCAAGATAGTATCGCCTCAAATTTTGCACAAGACAGATGTAAAGGGAGTCAAAGTTGGCATTACATCAGAGGCACAGGCAAAGGAGACTTTTGATGACATGTACGGAAGGCTTTCGAAAAAGTACAATGTAAAGGGAGTACTGTTTGAAAAGATGGCCGCGGCTGGTGGAATAGAGCTCATCGTCGGACTGCAAAACGATCCACAGTTCGGTCCAGTCATTATGGCCGGAATAGGCGGCATTTACACTGAAGTGTTCAAGGACGTTTCCTTTAGAATTCTTCCAATAGCAAAAGAAGACGCGCTCAGCATGATAGAAGACTTGAAGGGCAAACAGATCCTCAAGGGCTTTAGGGGCATGGCTCCCGTGAACATGGACATGCTGGCCGACGCGCTGGTGAGCATCGGCAAGTTCGGAACCGAAATGGCACCATATTATGAAAGCGTCGACTTTAACCCGGTAATTTTCTACGAGAAGGACTATGTGGTTGTTGACGCCAAGATACTCTTGCGGGACAAGCCCGACCTTGAAATATTGTCAAAGGCCCAGCCGGATTCTGAATTCATGGACCTCTTTTTCAATGCAAAGTCTGTCGCATTGATTGGAGCTTCGCCCGAGCCTGGCAAGGTGGGCAATTCAGTTCTTGAGAGCCTGATAAAACACGAGTACAAAGGCAAAGTATTCCCGGTGAACGCAAAGGGCTACCCGGAGATAATGGGGGTAAAGGCGTACAAGAGCGTCGAGGATATCCCCGACAAAGTCGATATAGTGGTGGTGACAGTTGACTTGAAATTTGTTCCGGACCTCCTAAAGTCTGCGTCCAAGAAGGGGATCCACAACTTTGTCGTAATATCTGGCGGAGGGAAAGAACTGGGAGGCGAGCGGGCAAACATAGAGGCCCAGGTAAAGGACCTGTCAAAGCAGCTGCGAATCAGGATTATAGGGCCAAACTGCATCGGGATGTTCAACGGGCAGAACAGACTCGACTGCGCTTTCCAGGGCCATGCCAGAATGATTCGTCCAAAGAACGGAAATGTCGCATTTCTGTCTCAGAGCGGAACTGTTGGAATCGCCTTTATGGAGACTGCAGACGCATTTGGAATGAGCAAAATGATATCGTACGGCAACAGGTCTGACGTCGATGAAGCCGACATGATATGGTACCTCTCGGATGACCCGCAGACAGGAGTGATAGGTCTCTATGTTGAAGGGCTTGGTGACGGCCGCAAGTTCATGAACACCGCAAAGAGAGTCCTGAAGGAAAAACAAAAGCCAATAGTGGTATTCAAGAACGGCAGATCTGCCAGAGGGGCAAAACAGGCCGCGTCGCATACCGGATCGCTTGGAGGCTCATATGGCGTGGTAAAGGGCGCCCTTGATCAGGCGGGCGTAATTGCTGTGGATAGCTATGAAGAATTGACAGCCTCCCTCAAGGCACTTTCGTGGCAGCCCGTTCCAAAGGGGGGCCGCGTGGCCATGGTCACAAACGGTGCCGGCCCGATAATCGCGGCAATAGACAACTTTGAAAGACTCGGACTCTCAGTAGCCGAACTGAGCGAACAGACCAAGAAGGCATTCAAGGAACACTACCCGGCAACCTATGTCATAGGCAATCCGTGCGACATCACCGGCTCTGCCAACGCTGACGACTATAGGTTTGCGATGCAGGCGTTCCTTGATGATCCGAACGTTGACATTGTAATGCCCTGGTTCGTGTTCCAGGACGACCCACTTGAAGAAACCATAGTCGATGTACTGGCAAGCCTCCAGAAGCAAAAGAAAAAGCCCATACTTGTGGGCGCCATGGGAGGGCCCTTTACGAAGAAGATTTCGGAAAAGATAGAAGATGCGAACGTTCCTGTCTACTTTTCTGTCATAGAATGGGTGACTGCAGCAGGCGCGCTGACAAAGTGGGCCAAGGTAAAAGGCAAGTCAAAGTAGCAGCGCGCTACTCTTCCTTTTTGATTTGATTTAAATTAGCATGCTTTAGGATCGCCTTTTGTTGGAAAACGCAGCGCTGGGAACGCGGCGTGCCTTTGGGCTGCTTTTCATTTGTGTATCGATAGCAGTTGCGGCGGCCGCGATAATTAGCGAGCTGGCATACCTCAATGGTGCACCTCTCTTTTACTATGCAATTATCTGGCTTGGAAGCTTTGGCGCCGTCTTTGGGGCGGCCGCTCCCAGTCTGCGCAGAGTCGCGCCATCGATCAGAGGGAGGATGAAGTCTAGCATCAAATGGTCCGGTCCTGCCAAAATCGTAAACGGCCTGTGCTGGGCCGGGCCTTTCGTCGCGATTGCTGCCTTCCCTTCACTCTATCAGTACCTTATCCTGCTAGGGATCGGGCTTGGAAACCTGTCAACGTACTTGCTGGTCAGAAAATATAGCGGCAACGACAACCGTGAACAACTGATAGTCGCGGTCATTTCGCTTGCGGCTATTCCTGCAGCTATTGCCATCGATACCACGCTCTTTGCTTCGGCACAGGATATTGCCGTCATGCTTTCTAGAATTCTTATCGCAGTGGCGTACGGAGCAGGCGGCCTTTTTGCACTGATGGGAACAAAGGCGGGCCCGGTGGGCTTCGATCCCACGACTTCCGGCTCTCTTCAATAGAACTTAGAAGGCAGGCGCTCTATCCATGCTGAGCTACGAGCCCGCTCTAGTAAATCGTCCTTTGCGAGCGCAAAAGGCGATCCGCATGGCAGCAAAAAGGCGATGCTTTCCTTTATAAAATGTTTATTTGAGTGTTGATGAGAAAAGATGACACACAATAGCTGTAATGTCGATGCGTCTGACCTTATCCGAATGTTGGCGCGGGGAAAGGATATAGAATATTCAACCGATAATATAAGGATTATATTATTTGTATCACTTTAGTGAAATTTCTATATCGACAAACTATAATAGCTAGACGGTGAAATGTAGATTGATAAAAATAAAGCGATGATGCATGACACAGAACGATAAAGAATCACAAACCAACATTTCTCCTGACGCGATCTATAATTTCTGGACAAGTGTCATGAAGCTGCCCACAATAGGTCCGATGTACGCTTTTTCGAAGGATTTTGGTGCATATGCAAGCGACTTTGTAAACTTGGGGAAGGTCATGGCGGACCTAAAGACCCACAATGACAATTATTGGGCCCTGGTTAGCGCCGCTTACGCCAAGGCAGCAAGGGGGACCGCTGAGAAGGCTCCCAAGCAACTTGTAACAAAAGAGGATTTTGAGAACTATAGGCGCGCTGCCATCGAAGCTTTCGAGTACGCATTCACGGAACTTTTTGCTTCTTCGGAATTTTCCGTTGTTTATGGAAAGGTTTTCAGCTCTCAACTTGATTTTTCAAAGGCGCTTCAGAGCATTGCAGAAAAGAACTTTAAAGTTCTCAACCTGCCGGCCAGGGGCGAGATTGATGAGATGCTAAAAGACATCCACGAACTCCGAAAATCAGTGCGCGAGATGAAAAAGGAAATAGAGGGGTTAAAGAATGACCAAGCAAGAAGAGTTGCAACCTGATCAGAAACAGGAGGAACAAAAGTCTCCTCCGCCGGAACAGACCCAGCAGCAGGAGCAGCAGCCCAAAGTTACCAAGGAGGAACCAGACAGGGCAAAAGAGATTCAGGAACTATACAGAAAGCTCGAAAAGACAAGGTCGATCCTTCACACCGCCGGCGATGTAGAGGTAGGGCAGACCCCGCATGAGGTACTCGAGGAGACCCGAACATACAGGCTTTTGCACTACCAGCAGATGGTTAGCAAGACTGCAAGGACTCCGATTCTTGTTACATACGCGCTGATAAACAGGTCATACGTACTGGACCTGCAGCCAGACAAGAGCTGGGTGAAAAGCCTGTTGAGCCAGGGATTTGACGTCTCCCTCATTGACTGGAAAACCCCGACTGTAGCAGACAAGTATGCCTCATTTGACGATTATGTTAACTGCGACATCGACCGCTGTGTCGATATTGTTCTAAAGAAAAGCAAAGTTGACCAGCTGACGCTCCATGGCTACTGCATGGGCGCTAGCATGTCGGCAATGTATACGACGCTACACCAAGAAAAAGTGCGAAACCTGGCGGTAATTGCTCCGGTGGTTGACACTGAAAAAGACACGACAGTAATCGGCAATATTGCAAAGCACATGGACGTAGAAAAAATGGCGAACATTGTCGGAAACCTGCCCGCAGAGCAGCTCTACGCATGCTACTCTATCCTGAAGCCGTTCAAGCAGGGCGTTAACAAGTACTTTAACCTGGTACAGAACATCGATAATGAATCGTTTGTCGGCAACTTTTTGCGAATCGAAAAATGGCTTTACGACACTCCTCCGATTGCCGGCGAGACATTCAAGCAGTGGATAGCTGATATTTATCAAAAGAACCTGTTTGTCAAAAACGAGCTAAAGCTCGGAGACGAGATAATCGATCTGTCAAAGATCAAGGTTCCCCTCCTGAACATTGTTGCCGACGAGGACCACCTTGTGTCACCACAGTGCAGTGAGCCACTCAACGATATGGTATCAAGCGTCGACAAGCGGCTGATGCGCTTCCACACAGGCCATGTGGGCCTGATAGCAAGCCTGTATTCTCAGAACAATGTGCTGCCAAAAGTAGGCCAGTGGCTCAAGGCAAGGTCGCAGTAGATAAAGATAGCCAGGATTTTATTTATAATTCCTTTGCGTTCCTGACTCCATGAAAGAATTGTGGCTCGGTTGTCCAAACTGCCATCTGGCATTCTATAACGACAAGGAATACAGACACCACTTCCAGCTGACGCACCCGAACAAGAAGCTAAAGCTCGGAGGCCTGCTAGAGTCAGTGGGCGGATAGATACCAAGGTTGTCCTTAACTATTTTCTCGAAGGGATAACAAGAATCCGTTGACAACCCTAAAGAGCATCTTCAACCAAGAAGATTCTAGGGTATGGCAAAGATATGTCCCAGATGCATGGGGACGGGATTGAGCGAAACTGGCAGTTTCATCCCACAGGCTCTACCTCCTCAACCCGATTCGAAATGTTACATGTGCAACGGGAAGGGCTATCTACCAGATGATTCTACAGCCACTTGGGACAGATGACTGACAGTAACCATCAACCAGATAATTTACATCTGGCTGATACCAGGGTACCAGAACCCCAAGCGAAATAGTTTAAATTGCTTCATCCTGACAATTAGGTTTGCCTAACTAATGCAGAGAAGAATCAGGGTCGGAATCGATGTAGGAGGTACGTTCACAAAAGCCGTTGCCGTAGACATGCTGCAGGGCAAGATAATTGGCAAGACGACAGTACCGACGACCCATTCATCAAGTGAAGGCGTATCAACAGGCATCATTCAGGCATTGGTGTCCCTGATGAGATCGCACGCGATAGAAAATTCCGAGATCGAGCTGATATCCCATAGCACGACGCAGGCAGTGAACGCGCTCCTAGAAGGCGACACAGCGAAGGTTGGAATAGTTGGAATGGGTGTCGGCCTTGAAAAATCAAATGTGGTCAAGCGCACAAATGTCAAGGACGTCGAACTGGCGCCAAACAAGTACCTGCGAACGTGCTACCGTTTTCTGGACACTTCGAAATACCTGGATGACAGTCTGGTTCAGAGAATCATGTCAGAGCTCAGCTCAGAAGGAGCGGAGGTGATCGTTGTCAGCGAAGCCTACGGCGTAGACGACCCGAGCAATGAGCAATTCGTGATGTCAAAGTCCAGTGCTCCCGCTACAGCTGGCCATGAACTTACTGGAATATACGGACTTGAAATCAGGACGCTTACTGCGGCGATTAACGCGGGAATACTTCCCAAGGCGATAACTACTGCAAGGTTTGTCGAATCGGCCGTCCGCAGCCAAGGCATCAGTGCCCCGGTGCTCATCATGAAAGGTGACGGCGGCGTCACCGACATGAAAACATTCCAGAGCAAGCCAGTGGTGACGGTCTTGTCCGGACCAGCAGCAAGTGTTGCCGGCGCTCTTCTGCACCTGCGCGTGATCGACGGAGTGTTCATCGAAGTCGGAGGCACCTCAACTAATGTCTGCGTAATAAAAGACGGCAGACCTGAGGTCAGGTACGTAACGATAATGCAGCATCCCACCTGCATCAGGTCTCTGGACGTAAGGGTTGCAGGTGTGGCAGGGGGATCGCTTGTGCGTTGGTCGGGAAGAAAGATTACAGACGTTGGCCCGAGGTCTGCCCACATTGCCGGCCTTCCCTATTCCTGTTTTGCGTCACCAGAGGAGCTCGAAGGAGGTCAGATAATCACCTTCATGCCCAGGGAAGGCGACCCGATAGACTATGTCGCCATAGAGACCGGCGGAGGCAAAAGATTCGCGATAACAAACACGTGCGCCGCCAACGCGCTCGGCATTGTGCCGCCGGGTGACTACGCCAGGTCGAGCGAGGTGTCCGCAAAGCTGGCACTTTCCATACTGGCGGCCAGGCTAGGCACAACGATGGAAGCCGCAGCCCTTTCGATTCTTGAAATATCTGCGAAGAAAATCCTGGAAATAGTAGAACCGATGATAAAGGAGTACAAGCTGAAAAAGGAACGGGCCGTATTTGTGGGAGGCGGCGGGGGCGCCGCCGTACTGGTCCCGTATGTTGCGCGCAAACTGCAACTTCAACACAAGATTGCCGAGCACGCAGAAGTTATTTCCTCCATCGGAGTCGCCGCAGCCATGATCCACGAAGAGGCGGAAAAGACAGTCACCAACCCGGTTCCCGAAGATCTCACGGCTCTTGCTGAACAGGTAAAAAAGGCGGCGCTGGATAGAGGCGCACTTCCAGAATCGATAACCATCCAGTCCGAGTATATCAGTGAGCGCTCGGTTCTTCGGGTGACTGCAATGGGAAATGTTTCACTTGACATCGGCACCACCAACGCACAGGAGATCAATGAAGAAGAGGCACACGTCCTCGCTTGCGAGCTCTTTGGAATCAACAACGGCGTGCAGCGGATTTTTGACATGAAGAACTACCATATCTTTGCCTGCGAGATGAGCAAGAAAAAGCTGTTCCTCAAATCGCGCAAGCAACCGGTACTAGTACTTGACAAGTACGGACGCGTAAGGCTTTCGGTCGACAATGCTGCCATTTTCAACGGCTCCCCTGAAGACGTTGCAGACAGAATAGACATTCTGCTGCGGCAGCACAGGGCTGATGGTGGAGACCTGGCACCCCAGGTTCACATCCTTGATGGGATAAAACTGATGGATTTTTCGAGCCTTACTGCACCTGAACAACTGGCAAGGGCGGTCCGCGATGAGTTGAAAAGGGCCGCTGCAAAGGAAGTTGCCGCCATAGTAAGGCTTGGCTAGGAAAGAAATGCCCACATTCAAGACAATCCCATGTACGGAAAGCGGAGTAAGCGAGTGCTCCAAAGCCATCAAGAATGGTGCAATAGTGGTCTTTCCCACAGACACGGTATACGGCATCGGATGCGACCCTGCTAACGAAGCGGCAGTGAACAGAATATTTGAGATCAAAGGGCGAGAAAAGAAAAAGCCTCTTCCGCTTCTCGTTCACGACATTAGCGTTGCTCGAAAGGTAGCGGATCTTGGCAACAATGGAGAACTGCTCGCCCAAAAGTTCTGGCCCGGCGCGCTGACAATCGTTGGTCCTCTTGTCGCGGGGTCAGGGATCTCGCCAGCGATGCTGGCGGGTAACAGGAGAGTCGCCCTCAGGGTGCCCGCGGGGCGATGCATCAGCATGTTGCTGAGCAAGTGTAGGCATCTTGTGGGCACAAGTGCCAACATTTCCGGAAGAGACTCTCTGCTTTCTGCTCAAGAGGTAATCGATTCTGGCCTGGACGGTTTTCAAATACTGCTGGATGGCGGCAGGGTGGAAGGAGGAATCGAATCAACAATAGTTGATGCGATCAGCGGCTTGGTTATCAGAGAAGGAGCAATAAAGTCGTCAGAGATCTATCGGGTCATAGGACCACCTCCGACATGAAGGATTTCAACCTCATAGTTTCGACCTACAGGTTCAGGGAGGAGGAGGCTCAGGACGAAATACTGGACCTGCTCGAGCAATTTGGGGATCCGGATTCCGAATGCGAAATCACCGATATCAAAGGGATTTTGCTTGCCCGTACCACCATCGATCCCACAGATGTTGTGGCCAAATTGAAGGATCTGACATCATCAGATCCCTGGCAGATTCGATACGTCCTCAGAGTGTTGCCGATACAGGCGGTAGTTGCCACAGATCTACAGAGCATCAGGCATGCCTCAGCAGAACTTGCGAGCAGAATCAAAAGTGCAGACAAGTTCAGAGTAACCGTGGAAAAGAGGCATTCTCCAATCACTTCTGGCGAGATTATCAGTTCGGTAGCTGAAGTGGTTCAAAGCAGGGTAGACCTCGAAAATCCGGACTGGGTCGTACTGGTGCAGGTCCTGGGTGCACAGACAGGCGTTTCCGTGATCACGCCCCGGCAGATTTTCAGCTCAACAAAAGAAAAGCGGCAATGATCAATTCACCAATATTGCGGCCCTTTCGACAAGACAGTCCAACAGGTATTCCTTTCCGCAACTGGCACTAATCCCGAGCATCTTTGATAATCTGATTTTCTTCTTCATAGTCTGTTCCAAAACAGAGTCGTCTACTTCAAATTCTCTGTCCACCCATTTTTCAAAGCCGCGATTTTCGCCATGATCGCCTGACAAAGCGACTATACAGGCGGACTTGGCCTTTTTCAGGCCGGCCCTTGCTATGGCTTCAGAGATCTGGCGGGTGCAGGCCATCCGCAGCAACAGATCGGTCTCTACCTTTTTTGCGAGCATGATTTTTCTGCTTTGGGATTCCAGTGCCATCTGGCCGATTCTATGCACATGTTCCAATCCAAAGACGGCATCTGCGGCCATGACTTGGATGGACAAACCTCTGTGCGCTTCACGCATCTCGTCGATCACTTGCCCCGGATCCGTGTTTGATATTGGTGCAACGCCTTTCACTACGATTGCTTTTCTGACCTTTTGGACGGAGCCGCCATGGACGACAGTTACTATGGTCACCACATCACCACTCTTTGCAACAGGATCTTTGCCTGAAAGCGCGGACGAGTCCGCGCCGTTTATCGCGATTATCAAATTCTCTCGCCGCAGAAGCCTGGGCTCAACCGCAATGTCTTGGAGATACCGGAGAATCTCTAGAACCGAAGCACTTGACCTTTCAAGCTCAAGCGAGGCCCTTCCGCCGACTGCCTTTTTGGCCCCGCCAAGCAGCCGTATCGCTATCATTACCGCTATTCTTCTTCTTCGTCGTCAGAACTTTCTTCAGCATCCTCGCCAGCTGCCATGGAGGCTTTCTCCTGAGCCGACTCCTTTCGAAGATGTGATGTGATATAGCCCGCCAGCTCGTTGCGTAGTACCTTGGACCTAACGACCGCAAGGTCGTTGATAGCTTTCTTGTTAGCGTCAAATTCAAGCCCGAATTTTTCGGGGTGCTTTTCCAATAGCTCGGTGGAAATGCGCTTTATCCTATTCATCCAACTGAAAAGGCAAGACAAAGGCTATTTTATCTTTGCCTACCCAACCGACAAGTATGCTGAAGTGTTGGCTTCAATCAACGCACAAGTCTCGTCGTACGGCAGGTCGAGCACAGAAGAGGCGGCTGACACTACACTCACCAGAAAAGAGCTTGACATTGCCGGCAGGTTCTCAAAGCATTTCGCGTATCTCACAGGCCCGTCAGTTTCCACCAGCAGCCTTTCCTTTGGCGTGTTTTTCAAGAGCACCTTCTTTTCTTCAGAGTACACGAGGACAGGACCGTATGACACATAGAGACCCATGTCAGCGGACTGGGCCAGCTGTTTCTTGCTGCCTGCAAACCAGTGTAGCAATGTTCCACTCAGCCTGTACGAAGGAAGAATTTTCAAAATGTCATCCAGCGATTTTCTTGAATGTATGGAAACAGGCCTGCCGGCAGATTCCGCCAGTTCGAGCATCGCCTCAAATACCTCGCGCTGGCGCGACAGTGAGACGATCCCTTTCTCCGCATAAGTGCCATCAAGTCCTATCTCTCCCACACCATCGATGTACCGGAGGTTGTCCCGAAAGATTTCCTTGAACCGGGGTATGTCCTCCTTTGCTGCTTCCGGGTGTATTCCGACGAATTGTTTGACGACGTCGCGATGTTGATTGAAAAGTGAAAAGCTCCTCAGCGTCGTGTCAATGTCAACAGTCACAGAGCACACCACGATATTCATCGACCTCAGGGCTGTAATGATCCCTCCGACATAGTCAGAATATTCCTTGTCTGTAAGGTGGATGTGTGCATCATAGAGTGGCAAGACTGCATTGACCGGTACTTATGTGAAAAATAAACCCTATGTCTTTGAAAGCCTTGAGGAGCATTGCCATCGCCCAAAGTAAGCTTTTAACTTGGCTATATCAGATAACGAGACATGTCTTCGGGTCCTGAATTTGGCCTTGCGGCAATGTACCGAGTAATGAAGAAATCGGGTGCAGAAAGGGTAAGTGATGACGCTGCGGATGAGCTCAGAAAGGTTTTGGAGGAAGTCGCCGGGAGGATCTCTAGGCATGCAGTGGATCTCTCAGCGCATGCTGGACGCAAAACCATCAAGCCAGAAGACATCAGATTTGCCGCGAAAAATGTCATAAGACTCTAGACTGCCGAAGAAAACGTAGTCCGTATCATGTAATTTGAGTGACATAAGATGGGGTGGAAACTTACGTCCATGTTTACATACTAGAGGTCAAGCTTAGGTCTGAAGGAGACTGGATGTCCATTACCCGTTCATCCCTTTCTCCCCCGGCCGGCATCGCTGTCTTGAGTCAACATGGTGCCGGCCATTTTACTAGTACGAATGATCCGCGAACTTGTGATCCTGCAGGCCCTTGGCGCTCGTGAATACCTGGGAGCATTTCCTGCATGCGTGCTGCTGGCGAACGTAATGCCTATAGTAAGGAGGCGACACTTGCAATTCCGATTTCGCATCCGCAGTTGGTGACTTTGGTTGACTGTCGATTGACTGGCCCTGTGAAGTAATCACGGTTACGTAGTTCTTGAGATGATGTTTCTATACTTTATGTCGTTTGTGATCTATCGTTGCGCACTGGATCTTGGGAACAGTTGCCATACTCTGGGACTATCCGACCAAGCGCTAGGATCAGTCATGTATAAAGACAGACTTTGACAGGCAAACGTCCTATCCACCGCTGGAATATCAGGGAATGGATGAAAGGAATCGCTCTCCGGCCTACGACTGAGGACATCATATTCAATTAAAATGTGGATATGCAGCTCGCTCAGCAAAAGACTGAATTACTATGATGCTCCTTATTTCAGTGAGACAAAGTGGTAATATGGACTCCTATCCCCTGAGATTCTCAGACTTCTGTAACGTATATCAGACTGAAAAGAGGTTGGACAGGAACGACGACATAATAGTGAGCAAGTATGGAAGCTACTTTAGGGGCGCGTGGTTCTGTCCCCAAGGCCATGCAAAGTCGGATAGTGAATCATGGTGAATTCGCCTGTTCGATAATGTCCGGGTATTGCCTCCTTGTGGTACCTGCGGAACCAAAGTGATAAAGAAAAATGATCTGCGAATTGATCTTATGGGGAATTGGCGAGGAGAATGGGTCTGTGAAAACGGGCACAAGAACATTCTCGAGTAAGAAGCTGCAAGAAGCATTTCATAACACTTTCCAGCGCCGCTACCGCCAATACAGCGCCGGGAGAGGGACTCGAACCCTCGAGTCCCGAAGGACATCAGCTGGCGCGTCATACCCTGCACCTGTGATCTCGAGGCTGACCCCTTTTAGGGTCTACCAATGTTGACTTACCTAGCTTGGGTACCCCGGCACTTTTGTCTGATCTGCTATTGCAATTTATGCGTTATCGAGTCGCAGTTGAATTAGAAATTATATATAATGATCGAGTCAGACTATTAGCTGTGCTGGCAACGTCGATAAGGCTTCCTACCGTAGAAGAAGTGAGAAAACTGTCAATGTCTGACATTGCGATCGCAGCGGGACTCGCGGATTCCATGCGTGACAGATTCAACAAGTACGCTCATGTAGATCACTATACGCTGCCTGACCCATTTGGGGACAACGATGACTACAACTATTCAATAGTTCTTGACAGGGAGAATCCCAACAGGGTCGTATCGATAATGGCCACCAAGAAAGATTCTCTTCCGCAGCTTCCATGGGCTGCGATCCTAGGAGATCGCCTTGCAAAAATGCCTTCTACGAAACAGGAGGCGGCAGAGCTCAAGCATGAACTGATGCCAAAACTAACGAACAACTTTTATCCTTTCAGGCGCAGTGGCAGAATCTCGGGGCTTGTCATGTTTGCTTTCCAGATTTGCGGACAGCGCTGACGCTTTTCATTTCCTTTAACTCGATTACAGATATCTTGTGAAACTGCCGGATCATCTGCTCGAGCGACTTTTTCACGTTACTCTCATCGTCGTTTGAAATCCGCATCACTTCGTGCAACAAGTCGTCAAAGCTGATGCCGTTGCACATGTTCCACAAAGATACTGCTGTGTCATTTACTCTGTAGGCTTCGCCCTTGCTGTTTATGAGGAGAGGAGTCCCGTCCTTGTCGTTTGAAACCGCACCGCGGCGCACAATCATCTTGTTACTGGTGTCGCTTACTCTTTTCAATAACATGCCGTCGTCATCATCGGACTAGCTGTGATATTGACTCGGAGGTTATTATCGTTATCGGGAATTGTCTTTGCATTTTTCCGAACCGGCCGGCTCGCGCCTGCCAATACTAAAATAAAGGCCGGATCAAGAAATTTCAAAGTGGCTGATAGCAGCAAGCTAAAACCGAAAAGGTCTGTAACGATAACGAGGCAGGCAGCAGACGGAATTATTACGTGGGCCAAGACGCATCATCCTAACGAGGCGATTCTGGTTCTGACTGGCAGCAGCACAAGAGATCAGATCGTTGTCGACGGACTGGTGATACCACCATTTGCCGAGAGCGGCCCTTTCTTTTCGGGCTTCGCGATTCACGACCTTCCCTACACGATACCTCACGTCGGCACCGCGCATTCCCACCCCGGCGGCTCCAACAGGCCGTCGCTTGAAGACCTCAATTATTTTACCGGCTTTGTGTCTATAATCATTAGCCACCCCTACGAGGATGAAACAATTGGAGCTTTTGACAGGAACGGCAACAGTCTAGAAATCAAGATTGTTGATTCTCTATAACCATTATTTCCTGCGGCCAAAGTCCAGCTCGACTCCGCGTTTTGCGTCGTTGCTGAAAACAAAGGATTCATCAGGCATGATGGGAAAGCTCGAAAGTATGCTGGCTGAGCATTTCAGGCATCTGTCTGTGACTCTGGTCTTGTCAAGGTAGGTAGCGCACCAAAAACAGGTTTCGCACAGCATGAATATCGATGGCACACCTCCCGGCTTTGGCAATATCCGGCTATGTAAAGCGGCGCTTAATTATGTTTGATATTCATGTTTCTTGACATTTTATTGGTTCTAGTCCCTACGAAGCTGGAAAACTTAATAAAAGAACGAATCCAATATGGATTGACAATCATTTGAACTGGATAGGTCAGCAGATGGCATGGATAATGGTCTCTCTTGCCATAAGCCTGGCTCTGACCTATTTCCTGGGGTGGTGGGGAATCATTCCCGCTATAGGCATCTTTATCGCTATTTCGTTCTATCTACGCCGGCGCACAATGGCCCGCATGGGAATGGGCGGAACAGGTGGCTTTGGAGGCATGCTTGGCGGCAGCGGCGGAGGAATCAACTATGTTTGCATCGCCTGCGGCCACAAGTTCAAGAGCGGCGCCTGCCCGCGCTGCGGTTCCAAGATGAGAAGAGCTGATTTCTAGAGTAAAATGACGCTAGAGCAACTGCGCCAAAAGGCATTCTTTCAGAACACGGTCGATGTCTGGATCTCTTTTTGCGAGGAGCGTCAGTGGGAATGGTACGACCTTGGGGCATATAGAAGGTTCATCGGCCACCTCAATTCCAGGGGCATCAAGATGCAAAAGTTCCCGCTTTGCATCAAAGAATCAGGAGGAATGTACGAGCGAGGCAAAGACAAGACTCAGTTCCTAGACGAGCTTTCAAAGCTCTCAGCGGACGACGCAGCTGCGTACACTGTAAAGTTGAGCGGCGATGTAGTGGCGGCGATCCGTTCATTTGTCAACTAGAGTCTAGAAAATTTCAGCTCGTTGACGTTGAAATTTAGCAAGAACCTCTAAAGCCAAAATCAACGCGAACAATCAGAGTGGCCAGCGAAGAGTTGCCCGTCGGAGTGCAGGAAGAGGACATGCCCACCGTTGGCGAGCGGACAGCCGACAGAGTGAGCAAGGTCGAGCAGTTCGAGAGTATCGTGGGCTATGACGACGTCAAAAGATTGTTCAACATGTCTCTTTCGTCAGAAAAGCCCGTTCACATTCTGCTCGTTGGACCACCGGCTTCGGCAAAGACTCTCTTCATGCTGGAGTGCATGAAGCTCGAGCGTTCTTATTTCACGCTGGGAAGCCACAGTACAAAATCCGGTATGATAGATTACCTGTTTGAAAAAAGACCCCGGTATCTTATCGTGGATGAAATAGAGCACATGCCAATGAAAGACCAGACGGCCCTGCTGAGCCTGATGGAGACGGGGATTGTCTCTGAAACGAAATACCAGAGGACGCGCAACACCCAACTAAAGACATGGGTATTTGCCACAAGCAACGGAACCGAAAGAATGCTGACACCGCTTTTGTCAAGGTTTGTAGTCCTGCATTTCAAGCAATATTCCTTTGGCTCTTTCCAGGAGGTATGTACCCACATACTTGCACGCGAAGGAGTACCCTCCGAAGTCGGCTTGGCTATTGCAGATGCCGTCTGGGCGAAACTCAGGTCGAGGGACATTCGCGACTGCATAAAACTGGGCCGGCTCGCAAAGACAAAGGCCGACGTGGAGTGGATCGCGCAGACCATGAAGACCTACAAGGGCTAGGGTCCGTTCAGAAAGGTTAAAAGTTGTTCTGGCGCCAGTGTGGCATAGCGAAATGGGCCTTGATCTAAAGCCGCTGCTGTCCGCCGTGCCGATAAAACTGGCAGAGCTGTCAGGCAAGACCGTCGCTGTTGACGCATACAATACAATCTACCAGTTTCTTGCGACCATAAGAGGGCCATCCGGTGAGCCCCTTGCCAACAGCAGAGGCGAAATCACCAGCCACCTGAGCGGCCTATTTTACAGGAACACCAACCTACTCATGGAGAACATCCGGCCAGTCTACGTTTACGACGGCAAGGCCCACGGGCTCAAGGTGCAAGAGATTGAGCGCAGAGCCAAGCTAAAGAAAGAGGCCACCGAAAAATACCAACTCGCAGTTGAGGAAGGCAGGATGGAAGATGCACGCAAGTTCAGCATGCGGATGTCGATGCTGACAGACAAGATGGTCGAAGAGACCAAGAGACTGCTCGACTGCCTAGGGATTCCCCATGTCCAAGCGCCGTCTGATGGCGAAGCTGCAGCGGCGTACCTTACAAAGAACGGCCTGGCATTTGCAGCAGCGAGCCAGGATTACGATTCCATATTATTTGGCGCAAAAAAATTGGTAAGGAACCTAGCGATAAGTGGAAAGCGCAAGGTTCCAAATAGAAACGCCTACATCGATGTGGAACCAGAGATGCTCGAGCACGACAAGGTCCTGCGGGAAACTGGCCTCAGCCATGAGCAGATAGTTGACGTCGGAATTCTTATCGGAACCGACTTTAACCCGGGAGGCTTTCCTGGAATCGGTCCCAAGACCGCGCTCAAACTGATCAAGGAGAAAGGCAGACTGGAGAACATTGAAAAGATAGCGCATCTTCTCCCAGAAGTGCCGTATGAAGAAATAAGAAAGATCTTTCTCAGTCCCGAGCTCCCTCAGGTTGGCGCGCTAGAATTCAATCAGGTTGACCGCGAAGGTGTGCTGGACTTTCTGTGCGTCGAAAAGAGCTTTTCCGCTGACAGGGTAAGCGGCCAGCTCGACAGGCTCCAAAAGGCGGTAACCAACCGCAGCCAGTCTCTTGAGCAGTGGTTTGGCTAAAACCGGTTCGAAACAGTGATCTATAAATAGAAAGGTTCGCGCTAAAGGGGATGTATTGGCGAATCCAAGGGCATGGCTTGCGGAAGCAATAGCGACCTTTTGTCTTGTCTTCTTTGGCCCGCTTGCAATCACCATTTCTGCCGAGCTGTTCGGGTCCGGGCTCAGCGTAGAAAGCATATTGATGATTTCACTTGCTCACGGCGCGGCGATTGGCATCATGATTTACGCGTTTGGCCATATTTCTGGCGCTCACATTAACCCGGCCGTCACCATTGCAATGCTTGTAACGCGAAACATCAAAGGCAAGGACGCCGCGGGCTATATCGGTGCGCAGATAGTTGGGGCGATCCTGGCTGCTTCTGCCCACATGGCCATTCTTCCCGAGGCAGGTGCCGCTGTTAATTTTGGCACGCAGGGCGGTCCTAGCGAGTTCCTGAATTTCAGCGCGGCGTCGGGACTTGGAGTGGAGATCATACTTACATTCTTTCTGGTTACAACCATTTTCATGGCGGCCGTGCACAGAAAAGCGGCCGCTGGCATGGCGGGAATTGCCATTGGAGGAATGATATTCCTGCTGCACCTAGTTGGCGTGCCTCTGACAGGGGCCAGCATGAATCCCGCAAGAACTCTGGGGCCGGCGATAGTCTCAGGACAATGGGACTTTCACTGGATATACTGGGTAGGCCCGATAGTAGGCGCGGTGATAGCTGGCCTAATCATGCAGTATGTCTATGTGAAAAAGGCTGCAAAGGAAGAGACTGCCTAGGGCGAAACGTCAAGAGACCTCGAGTGTCTGCGCGTATGTGGCCTCTCTCCGGCAAACTTTCTCCGCATGTGACCCGAAGGCCGGCCATAAAGTAGTTCCAGGAACCAGGATTCGTGCTCTATCTCTTCTTTGAGTATGTCCTTTGATATGTCGTATGTGGCCGGATCTTTTCCTATGGTCAGGCTGCAGAGTTTGTTCCAGTTTACAATGGCACCCTGTTCCGCTGCAAGGCACTTTTTTAGAATTTCCTTCAGATCGTTGTGCGGCGTGGGCAGCTGGAGGAATTCACATCCCGACATCCGGACAAATTCCATCGCATCATTCGGAAGGATTCCGCCCAGCTCGTAGATCCTCTGTATGCATGATTCGAAATGGCTCAGGTCTTCGAGCCTGGCGTCCTCAATGACTCCCTTTATACCTTCGCCGTCCAGCCCGGTACAGTGGGCCCGGAGGTTGGTAAAGTAATAGTATGCCGTAAACTCGACTGACGCGTTGTAAATCAGCCCTTTCACAATTTCATCGACATTTGCGCCGTTCTGCTTCAGCACGTTTATTCCAACTATATTGATTTTCTCTTCAGACACTGCCTTTTCCCTAGGACGAACCAGCGCGCTGCCGCTAATAAATTTTCTCAGAGGTCAAGCAGGAAACGCAGCGTGGTTTGCTTGTCCTGCTGGGAAATTTGCATTTCGTGGTATGTTACTGCTTTTATCTCCACTTTGTAGCGGTGCCTCTTGAGGTCCAGTTTCTCTCCGCCTGCGGTCGCTTCAAGGAAGTAGCCGCCATTCTTTCGTATCGAGACTTTGAACTCGGACATCACAAAGCCATCCGCCACTAAAAGGAGCATCACCTTGTCCAGCCAGTCAAACAGGAGCGAATGGAGGTCCTCACCCCGGGCGCTTATCTGGATCTTTTCTCTGGGGGTGACATCGGCAAGGTCAATCATGGTGTCGTTGAGCCCCCTTGCGGCATTTTCAAAGGCTTCCTCCAGCGTGTTTCCGTAAGCCTCTATGACGGCGTCAGTCATGTGATCCAGATAACGGTAGCCGCCAGCCATTTCAGCCTGATGAGGCCTGTTGCATTATTATACATTGATCATAGCAAAATCTAAATGGCAACGCTTCAACTGCTAGAGGTGTGGCAAAGCTGGAACTTCCCCGCGGGATGAGGGACCTTGGGGCGGAAGAGTTTGCCGACATCAGCTATGTCCGGGCCAAGTTCAATGAAACTGCGAACGCGTTCAACTTTAAGCTGATGGAGCCTTCGCCCCTTGAAATGCTTGCCACACTGGAGGCAAAGGGCGGGGCTGCCATTTCAAACGAGATTTACTCCTTCACGGACAAGGGTGAGCGGGAAATCGCCCTGCGGTTTGACCTTACAGTCGGTCTTACCAGGCTTGTTGCGCTGAGGCGCGACCTAAAGATGCCAGCCAAACTGGCGGCTTTTGCAGGAGTCTGGCGATACGACGAGCCCCAGGCCGGCAGATACAGGTATTTTCATCAGTGGGACGTTGAAGTCTATGGGCCATTCAGCCAAGAGTCCGACGCGGAGGTGATCGAATTTGTCCACTCGTTCTTCAAGCGCCTTGGCCTAAAGGTCGTCATAGACATAAACGACAGGCAGCTCATCGAAGAGTACATCAGAAAACAACTGGAAGTTTCTGACAAAGATATGATCCTTGAAATGTTCAGAGCCATAGACAAGGTTTCAAAGAAGGGCGTCCACGGAGTGCTTGAAGAATACAAAGATAAAATTGATCCCACAAAGCTTCGTCCGCTTGTCAGCCTGTCCCAGCTTGGCGGGACCCCGGACATGATTGAGGCCAAGTCGGACATTGCGGAAATCGAAGGCTGGCAAAAACTCGTCGGACTTATGGAATCACTGGCTTCAAGAAAAGTTGAAGACGTGAGGATCAACCTGGGAATAGTGCGCGGCCTTGACTATTACTCTGGCATCGTCTTTGAGGTCTTTGATCCCGCCTCCGACACGGGAGCGCTTGTCGGGGGTGGAAGATACGATAGGCTGACTGATTCTTTCGGACGCAAGGATATCGGTGCCACTGGGGCGGCTGGTGGAGTAGAACGGATAGTTATGGCCCTCAAAAAACAGGGCATTCTAAAGAGCTCAGATGCGCCGCTGGTCTACGTTGCATTCGCCTCAGCCGAAGTGAAAGGCAAGGCGTTAGAGATGGTTTCGACTCTTCGCGCTGCAAACATTAGGACAGATTATGACATTCTTGGTAGAGCCCTCAGGAGGCAATTAGAGGACGCCGCAGGCAAGGGTGCAGCCCTGGCTGCAATAGTAGCGCCCGGCGAGATGGCTCTGGGACAGGTGATTCTGAGATCCATGAAGGATGGAGTCGAAGCCAAATATCCAGTTACCGCATTGTCAGAAGAGATAGCAAAAATGTTCAGAGCCTGATCATTGCCGCACTTTTCATCTTTACCATTCCACTGGGTCTTTTTTCATAAACGATTCTGACAACAAGGTCGGGCGGATCATAGCTTATGTACAGGTCGCCAGTCTCCAGCTCCTGCGTGTTGTAATTCACCTGGATACGGTCATGATTGATCCCGGCTTCAGCGATCCTTTTCTTGGCTAGGTCTACAAGCTCTTGATCGGATGTATTTGGTGCCAAAAAGACCTTTGATGTTGCAGTCACATACTGTGACAAGTCCACCATCGCCACTGCCGAAAGTTGCGTCCCTGCACTATTAAGTTTTCCAACAACCCGGCTTTGTTTAAGAAGTGGTGGTCACTGATTCAGCATAGTCTCTCCAACCTTTATTAGTGCACAACGGATGCACCACAATATTGAGCGGATGGCAAACTGCAAATCAGAGACAGACCACTATTACAAGTTGGTTCATCGCAATAAGCGCGGTTCTGCTCGTATTATACTTGACAGAACCCAAGCCAAATATTGACAAAGAGTGGTTCGATTATTATTTTGAGGCAATTGCGGTTATTTTGCTACTCGTCTCATTATTCTTGTACTTCTTGTCTGCAACCTATCTTCTCAAACCATTTTATCAGGATGATGAACCCACTAAAGAGCAGCTGATACAATCCGCTGTCTATACAAGACGATTGCAAATGCCGGGGGCTTTCATGATATTTTGGGCCATTGGATTTTTGATCCTCCTTAAATTAGAATATTCAAATGCAGTTTTAGCGTATTCTTTGGTCGCCTTCGGCGCGCCGATACTCTGGCTATCCCTCAGGAAAATTGCGCAGATGAAATTCTAGTCTACTTTTTGAAGAAAGCCCAGCAACCCCTGTTCAGCGCCATCACTTTTCCGGTAATATTCAATACCGGTTAGTAGCCAAACTAAAGTAGCAACAAGATATTTATGAGAATGGATTGTGTGTTTGCATCGAAAGTACCAGGAGTTTCCAGTAGTTGGTAGATGTTATCTCTCACGACGTTCTCATAATCGGTTCCGGTCTAGCCGGACTTCGAGCCGCTATTGCTGCTGCGCTGGCCGACAGCAAATGCAGCATCGCGGTCATCTCAAAGGTGCAAGTGATGAGATCCCACTCTGTTTCCGCAGAAGGCGGGACGGCGGCGGTGCTGTACGAAGAAGAAGGGGATAACCAGGAATCCCACGTCTATGATACGATAAAGGGAAGCGATTTTCTTGCTGACCAGGACGTTGCCGAACGTCTGGTGCGCAACATGCCTTTCGAAATATACCAACTCGACCACTGGGGTATGCCATGGTCGAGGAAAAAGGACGGAAGGATTGCTCAGAGAAAGTTCGGCGGATACTCGTTTCCAAGGGCGTCGTTTGCCCAAGACAAAGTGGGCTTTTATGAAATGCAGACCCTTTACGACACCTGCCTAAAGCACGATAATATCCACTTCTACAACGAGTGGTTCTGCACATCGATCCTGCGCGAGAATAATGCATTCCAAGGCATCACGGCGATTGAATTAAGGACCGGGAACTTTACCGTGTTCAAAGCACCAGCAGGAATAATATGCACTGGCGGCGCTGGGAGGATATACAGTTTCTCGACCTATGCCTTCTCTTCAACGCCTGACGGACTTGACATGGCATATCGCGCAGGGCTTGCGCTCAAGGACATGGAATTCGTGCAGTTTCATCCAACCGGCATCCTTCCATCCGGGATCCTGATTACTGAAGGCGCCAGGGGAGAGGGCGGATATCTTGTAAACAACGCGGGAGAAAGATTCATGCAAAAGTACGCCCCGGGCAAGCTCGAACTCGCCCCTAGGGACGTGGTTTCTCGCTCGATGATAAAAGAGATCCAGGAAGGAAGGGGCTTCAAGCACGAGACAGGCGTGGACTGTCTAAAGCTAGACCTCACACATCTTGGCGCGGATCGAATCAAAGAAGTCCTTGCAGGAATAAGGGAGATAGGCATAAAGTTCTCCGGCGTAGACATCATTGACGAGCCCATAGAGGTGAGGCCAGTCTGCCATTACATGATGGGAGGCATCCATGCAGATATCGATGGGGCGACCGAACTGCCTGGTCTGTGGGCCGCTGGCGAAGCGGCGTGCAACAGCACACACGGCGCGAACAGGCTGGGCGCCAACTCTACATCCGAGTGCATCGTGTGGGGCAGGATAACCGGCGAGCTCGCAGCAGGGTATGCGCGCGAACACAAAGCGGTTTCAATTCCGCAAGCACAGGTATCGCAGGAAGAAAAGCGGATATACGATGGCATCTTTCGGGGCGCTGGCAGCGTGAATCCATATGAAGTCAGAAAGCAGCTGACAGACACCATGGACCAGAAGGCTTACGTCTTTAGGAATGAGCAGGACCTTTCCGATGCGCTGAGAAAAGTCAGGGAGCTAAAGGCGGAAATGTGGAAGCACGTGGACGACAAGGCAAAGGAATACAATACCAACTTTGTCAATGTAATGGAGATAGATTCGATGATAAGGACTGCTGAAGTCGTGCTCGTAGGCGCGCTTAACAGGCGCGAGTCCCGGGGAGCGCATTCAAGGACCGACTACGCCTACAGAGACGATGTCAATTTTCTAAAGCATACCCTCGCATATTTCGCGGGCGAAAGCGAGCCAAGGATGGCGTGGCACGATGTCAAGTTTACTCGGTACGCTCCAGTGGAGAGGAAATACTGATTTGGAGGTTTCCGATCGAAATAACCGCGAAGGAATCAAGGGCTGGCTAAACCCGTCGCGGTATGGCTGGGAGAGGGTTTCATACTGGCTGCAGAGACTTACAGGCGTCGGCTTGCTTGCCTACTTTGTAGCCCACATCTTTGAAACGAGCTCGCTTACCCAGGGACCGGATGCGTGGGCGGCCATGCTGGAGCTTACGCAGACGCCGTTTGGTCACTTGATATTGCTGCTTGTGATCGGAATGAGCACCTTTCATTCCGCAAACGGCATTCGGCTTATCTTCACTCACGGAGGCAAGGGGCTGGGAAATCCAGGGAGACCCGACTATCCTTATGATGCGGTTTCTCTGAACTACCGCCAAAAGTCTGGGATATGGATTGCGCTGATACTTGCGGGAGTCGCCATGCTGTACGGCGCGTCGGTCCTGTTTGGAGGCGAATAGAGGATGGCAATGCTTCGGGAAAGCCAGATAATGAAAATACACTATATTACAGCGCTTGGAGCGCTATTCGTCGTAGCCGTTCACATAATGATGCGCCTGATAATGCCCTATGAACTCAGCCTCGAATACGAAAATGTAATCGCGAATTACCACAACCTCCCTTATGTGCTTCTGCTTGAATCGATTCTGGTGCTCATCGCCATTCACGGGTTTAACGGGCTGCGGGTGATCCTGCTTGAACTGCGGCAGAGCAAGGCATGGGAGGACGCCGTGACGATCCTGACAATTGCCGCAATGATGGGAATCGTGGCCTATGGAACGCGCACAATAATCGTAGCAAATGGACTGGGGTTTGAATAGATGGCTGAACAAATGATCGAAAAGATAGAAACCCTGGAAAAAAAGAGAGCTAGGGAGAAGAAAGAAAAGGAACATGTGAGAAGCTCTGTCGTCCTCAAAGTCTTTAGGGCAAATAGGAGCGCCGGCGAGAATCCGCATTTTGATTCCATTGAAGTCCCGGTCCAGCGCTGGACGACGGTTCTGGACGCACTGTTATATGCAAAGCAGTACAAGGATTCAAGCATCGGCATACGATACTCGTGCAGGATGGCGTCATGCGGATCCTGCGGCATGAAAATAAACGGAATCCCGCGCCTTGCCTGCTACACCAAGGTATCTGAACTCGAAGGAAGCAGCATAACAGTCGAACCTCTTGCCAACTTTCCCCACCTCCGTGACCTGGTCACCGACTTTACGCAGTTCTTTGCCCGCCACAAGGAAATGCAGCCTTACATCAGAAACGATGGCAGTGACATGAAGCAGACGGATGGATTGACAGAGTATGTGCAGACGCCTGAGGACCTGGACAAATTCCTGCAATTCTCGTACTGCATAAAGTGTGGGCTATGCTACTCTGCCTGCCCAACGGTTGCCACCGACACAAAGTTTCCCGGGCCCCAGGCTCTTTCGCAGGCCTATCGTTACTTTAGCGACAACAGGGACACCGCAACAAAGGAAAGGATGGACATTGTAGACGACAAACACGGCATATGGCGCTGCCATTTCGCGGGGTCCTGCAGTTCAGTCTGCCCAAAGGGCGTTGACCCTGCTCTGGGCATCCAGCTCTTGAGGGGTCACCTCCTGGGATTCTCGCGGAATGAGAAAAAGATCGCAGAAAAGCAGGAAAGGCTAAAGCGTGACTAGGCGGCCGGCTTTGGCGGATATTTGCTGTCGTTGACCTGCTTGTTGATGGCGTCGGCCATGAAATGATTGCTCACAGCTACCTTTACGTCGCTGATGCCGGGGAGCTTGTAGATGTTATCCCTCACGTCCTGTGCAATCTTGAAACCGAAAACAGCTGGGCAGAAAGGGCTTGTTAGGTGCAAGTCAACCTTGACGTTGCCAGAACTAATATCCACCTTGTCTATGAGTTCGAGTTCCATTATGGAAACTCCTATTTCGGGATCGACTACTTTGGTTAGCTCGTCAAAAATCTTGCGTCTCGTCTGCTGCAATTGCTCTTCCTGACTCATGCGTAGAGATTGAGGCTGGTACCTTATTTAACCATTGCAGAAATCAGAGGAAGAAAATGTGCGCGCCCGAATATTCGGCCGGTACGGTCCTTGATATTTCTCTGCTGACCTGGGACCTGTCCGATTCAGCAACAGGTTCTATCAAATCCTTTGTTATGACGTCATTCTTTTGGCCGGAAAAGTACCCCAAAACGACGACAAAGTGCGTGCTGCCCGCCTGTTGGGAACAGAGATACAACAGTTCTCTTCCACCGTGCGGAAGGGTGCTGCAACCAGAAAGGTCGGCAGGATATTCTATCAGGTGCGGTGATCTCGACGCCAGAGCAGATTCCATGCTCCTGATTGGCAAAACCGTATAACAGACGGCTAGCTCATGGCTGTTTACAAACAGATTGACTGAAGCTAGCTTGCGTTTGCAATAAAATATTAAATTAAACCACCAGTAATGCACAATGTTGTACAGGTCTCGTCCCAAGGGAACTCTGGATGATGACGCGCTTCAGTTTCTCTCTTCAATAGAGCATGATCAATCGATTCTGTACTACGACCTCGTTGGAAGCGAGGCACATTCGATAATGTTGCACAGCATGGGTCACCTGACCCTGAGTGAGTTGAAAAAGATCCTCACGGCGCTGGAAAGCGCAAGGAAGAATCCGGAAAAGATCGACGCTAGTGGATTTGAAGACATTCATGAGGCAATCGAGGCATTTGTCATCGAATACGCTGGCGTCGAAGCAGGTGGAAAAATGCATACCGCCAGATCTCGAAATGACCAGGTGGTGCTGGATCTTCGGATGAAGATCCGCGATGACATCAACGACATTTGTGCGGCACTAGCCGACCTTTTGGAAGGCCTATTGGAAAAGGCCGATGAAACTAAGCAGGTTCCAATGCCGATGTACACGCATCTGCAACAGGGCCAGATAGGAACGTTTTCGCATTTCCTGCTGTCTTATGTGTCAACTCTCATTCGGGACATGGAACGGCTTTATCTTTGCTACCAGAGGATAAACCAGTCTCCTCTTGGGGCATGCGCCATTGGCGGCTCGACAATTCCTACTGACCGAAAAGAAACGGCCGTCGCGCTGGGCTTTGATTCTATTGTCAGGAATTCCATAGACGCGACGAGTTCGCGTGACGTCTTTCTAGAGTACGTCGCCGTACTTTCTATTATGTCGTCATCACTTGGACGGATCGCAGAAGACTTTATCATCTGGTCTACGACAGAGTTCGGCTATATCGAGCTTGCCGATCGCTATAGTTCGACATCAAGCGCGATGCCGCAAAAGAAAAATCCTGACCCCCTTGAGCTGGTCCGTGCAAAGTCGGCTACAATTGCAGCCAACCTGGCCGCAATGCTGGGAATAGTCAAAGCTCTTCCATCTGGATATAGTCGCGATATGCAGGATATCAAACCCGAAGTAATGGCGGCATCCGCGAGAAGCCTGGCGGTCCTCAAGACAATGAACGGCGTCGTCAGGTCGACACAGGTGAACAAGAAGAGGATGCATCAGGCCGCAAAGTCAAGTTATGCAGTAGCGCTTGATATTGCTGAACAACTTGTGATGAAGAAAAAGATTCCTTTCAGGCTGGCCCACAAGATAGTCGGCAGTATGGTTAGCGTTGCAGTGTCAAAGGGAAATATTCCTCTTGCTGATTTGAAGGCCAGGGATATCGCCGGGGCGATTAAGGATCTGAAACTTGACCCAATGGATGTTGAAAAGGTAATCAAGGAAATGACTCCGGAGAAATCCCTTCAGATTCGGAGGTCTGTAGGTTCCCCCAACCTGTCAGAACAAGAGGAAATGATAAAGATAATGTCTCAGGTTACCCAGAACTACAAGATAGGGATACAAAAGCGGATAAAGATGGTGCAGGGTTCCTTTGACCGTCTGGCCAACTCCGTCGACAGATTCACGAAATCTTCACGATAATCGCTCTTATCTTAGTTGTGACGCCGATTTCCTTACAAATATGCCCTTTGTTTCGCGTTCAGAGCGAAACAGTGCGTTGATATTCGCTGTTTTAGGTGCGATAAGGTTTATATCTTATCCGAAAGTAGTTAAAAGTCGCTTCAAATGTCGCTCAAATCAGACGATCCGAACCACTATGCGCACCAGTATAACTGGATGGCTGAAAATGGCCAGCGCGATAAAAGAATCAGGATTCTGGACAGCACTCTGAGGGAGGGTGAGCAGCACCCCGGCGTTTCGTTCACCATCAAGCAGAGGATCCAGATTGCGTGGATGCTGGACTCTTTCGGAGTGGACCAGATCGAGATAAGCCCCGTCGTTTCGCCGGATCATTTGGAGGCCACCAAGACGATAATAAAACAGGGGCTCAGGGCAGACATTGTTGCTCATACTAGGGCAATCAAATCCGACGTCGACATCGCAATCAGCACCGGCGCAACCTGGGTCGCAACTTACATGGGGATTTCAGACATCCACCTTTCTGCAAAGCTAAAGATATCGCGCGAGGAAGCAAAGGCAAGAGCGCTCGAAGTGGCCGACTACATCAAGGCCCACGGGTTAAAGTCAAGGTTTACGATGGAGGATGCCAGCAGAACAGAACCTGCGTTTCTTATCGAAATGTGCAAAGAGATGAACAGGCGCGGTATCGAGAGAATAAGCATTCCTGATACAGTAGGTATCATGCGCCCGCGTGGCATGTACAACCTGGTAAAGATGGTCAGCGACAGCATCGACAGGTCAAAGACGTCACTTGACGTCCACTGCCACAACGATATCGGGCTAGCCCTGGCAAACGCGCTGTCAGGGTGCGAAGGAGGGGCCGACCAGATCCATACCACGATAGATGGTTTTGGCGAGCGAACTGGCATTCCGAGCCTGGCTGAAACTGCTGTGGCGCTGACGCTTGTTTACAAGTCAAACAACGACCTCAGGCTCCACATGCTGCGAGATCTTTCCCGGACCATCTCTGAATATACTACCCTGCCGGTACCCGAATCAAAACCGGTAGTCGGCGACAGCGCCTACAAGCACAAGGCAGGCACGCATCTTGCAGCCATACTGAGGAACCCTGCAGCGTACGAGATAATCGAGCCAAAGATAGTTGGCAATCGGCGCAAGATAGTCTTTGGAGAGCTCGCGGGAAAGAACGGAGCCGCATACCTGTTATCGCTTCTCGGGCTGGAAACAGGCAAACACGAGGCCGAAACACTGGCGAAGGGACTCAAGGAATTGCGGATGGGCGACATACTTGAACTGTATCTTGACGACAGGCTCGAGAGAAAGATACTTAATGACGCGCCCGTAAAGGTTAGTCCAGCAAAGGAGTAGATTGCAATGGTGAAGTGTCCAGAATGCGATGCCGAAGTCAAAATACCGTCCGACTCGATAGAAGGCGAAATCGTCACATGTCCCGATTGTGGGGCAAGTTACGAGCTGATAAAGTCTTCAGGCGGGTTTAGCATTAAACCGGCTCAGGTTGTCGGCGAGGACTGGGGCCAGTGAGCCGGGGCGGGGAGAAACCAGATTCCTCCAATTCCCTTACCATCCTATACGACAGCATCAGATGGGAGGAGAAGGCCCTGTATGAAGCCGCAAAGAAAAGAGGGATTGATGTCGTAAATGTTGACTGCAAGAACCTCGTGCTTGACCTCAATGGGGAGTCAGAGTTTTCGGGCAGAACCGTTCTTCAGCGCTGCGTGAGTTACTTCAAGAACGTCCATTCTACGGCAGCTCTGGAAGGTCTCGGTTCGCGTGTTATTAACCCGCTGCAGGGTGCCATCATGTGCGGGAACAAAATGTATGCCCACATGCTACTCGAAAGGGCAGGCGTCAGGACTCCAAAGGCGATCTCGGCCTTTTCAGAGGATGGTGCAGTCGCAGCGCTAGACAGGTTCGGCTATCCCGCGGTAATAAAACCCACAGTAGGCAGCTGGGGCAGGCTCATCGCTTTGTTGCGCGACAAAGAGTCTGCAAGGGCTGTCATTGAAGATAGGGAGCACATGTTTCCTATTTACCAGATATACTATTTTGAGGAATTTGTAGACCGGCCGCCAAGGGACATCAGGGCGATTGTAGTAGGAGAAAGCGTTGTCGGCGCGATTTACCGATATTCTGGCAACGGGGAATGGAAAACTAACATGGCACTCGGTGGGCGTGCGGAGGCATGCCCCGTAACCAAGGAACTGGAAGACATTTGCGTCAAGGCAACACGCGCGCTTGGCGGCCAGATAGTTGGAGTCGATCTAATGGAGAGCAAGAACGATGGGCTGATGGTTCACGAGGTCAACAATACCACTGAATTCAAGAACACAGTCCGGGTTACCGGAGTTGACATACCTGGGATGATGATCGAGTACGCGCTGGGAAAGTAGGCGGGATATCGATTGGTTTCGCCAAGCTATGCCGTAGAACTTCTAAAGAAGGCACTTGAGCTGTATACCCCTTCAAGGTCCGAAGCGGCGCTTGCAAACCTGATAAAGGACAAGTGCGTGAATGAGCTCGGCTTTGAGCAGGTCCATATCGACAGCGTTGGCAACATTATAGCCTCAAAGGGCACAGGCCAACCTAGAATTCTGTTCTGCGGCCACATGGATACGGTGCCGGGCCAAGTTCCAGTTAGAGTTGAAGATGGACACGTCCACGGCCGTGGCGCGTCTGATGCAAAGGCCCCGCTCATAGCAATGCTTCTGGCCGCGTCAGAATTTCCGAAACAGAGCGGGACGGTAATATTTGCCGGCGTGGTCGACGAAGAAGGGAACGCGGCAGGCGTGAAACAGCTGGTAAAAAGCAAGCTGGGTGTGGACTATGCCGTATTCGGTGAGCCATCCGGGGTAGAAAACATTACTGTGGCGTACAAGGGAAGGCTGGCTATAAGACTGACTTGCGACGTCGGCAACAGTGCGCACGCAAGCGCTCCGTGGCTTGCCAAGAACTCGATTGAGGAAATGTATGATTTTTGGAAGGCGATCAAGTCCGAGATAGAGCGCGTAGGGGCAGCCGAGAACAAGGCAAAGTCAATCAGCTGCAGCCTCACGGAAATT
>DATBMW010000006.1:0-4922 GCA_036554645.1 Nitrososphaera sp. | reverse complement strand
TTGCGGAGCAAGGTCGCGCCATCCTTTGTAACCGTGACTTCGCCCATGACATCTATGAACATCTTGTCCATCCCGCGGGGGCCAAGCGAGTTCGTTACGAGCTCTGCGATCAGCCTTGCGGCAAGCAGGTTGTACCGACGCGCCTGATTACCGGTGCTCCGCCTTACGCCATCGCCAAAGAGCTGGGGCCGGGTCAAGATGCGATAATTGACTCGACAAGAATAAAAATTGAGTGCTCAGCAGCCAACTGCTGCGCTCTTTCTTGCGATCCGAGCCACTGCCATGGTCAGTTCTCTGACCCTATCTATGGAATCATCCAGAACCCTGACGAAAAGCCCGCAGTCGTGAGGCAGCTTTGAGCAGCCGGCAAGGATATTGTGCTTGCCTATCGTTTCCATGATCCCGCGATCAATCCTTTCGCGGTCGTGCGGAGTAATGACATAGATGGTTGACCAGATGGTTTTTCCTCCAAAGAGCAGTTCGTATCGCATCTTTTCCGGCTCCATACAACAGACGTCTGAAAAAAGCATGGAGCCGTTCATGTCCCGGGCAGTCATGCGAAGAAAACAGACATCAAACGCAAGATTCTCTCCAGACGCGGTTCTGCCTGCACTCAGGGTTTCAGAATATACTACCGTGGATTCCCGAGAAACGTCAAGCGTGACTTCCTGGTAGAACCTGGAAGACCTGAAGGGGATCAGCTGGTGGGGCAGGAATTCAACATAGCTTCCCGTGTGCGCGCAAAGCGAGACGGTCTGCGATGCGAACCCATGCTCCATCCGGTATATTTTTGTCGCAGCCTGGGTTGTTATCCGGCTTGACGTGTTTTTGCCGGCATCAACTGCGATCTTTATCCTGTCGCCCTGGAGGATCCCACCTGCAGAGGACATCAGATAGATGTGGGCCATACCCGGAGCTCTATGTTCCGGGTACAGCGCGCGCTGAACCAGGAGCGGGGCCTTTGTGCGCAGGCTGCTCAAGACAGTTTTGGGACCAGATCTAGAAAGTCCGAGAGATGCAAAGCCTGTTTCACCTTCAAAGTCATCGTACTTTGCGAACTGCCCCGGCATTTTCCTCAATTTCTTTTTCGCCTTTTGTGACCCGGCACTCGCTTCCTATCAAACAGCAGGCCATCTATGATGTGGCGCGCGACTGATTCCACGCCCGTGCCAGTCTTGCAGTTGACAAACTCGACTGGCTTGCCCGGTCTTACTCTCCCTGCATCGCGCTTCATAGCCGCAAGATCTGCCCCGACATGGGGAGCCAGATCCACCTTGTTCACCACCAAAAGGTCACATGTCTCTATCCCAAGGCCGCGCTTGCGGGGATATTTGTCGCCTCCTGCGACATCAATGATGTAGATGAAATAATCTGCAAGCGCGGGGCTAAACGTGGTCATTGTGTTGTCGCCTCCGCTTTCTATTATTATCAGGTCTAGGGACGTATGCTTTCTCTCGATCTCGTCAATTACTGCCAGGTTTATGGTGGGGTCTTCGCGCACCGCGGTGTGTGGACAGCCGCCCGTGGCGATGCCGACTATCATTTCCTCAGAAAGGATTCGCTCCTCCACGGAGAGGATACGGCGCATACGCTCGGCGTCTTCCTTTGACACGACGTCGTTTGAAATGATAAAGCAGCGGTACCCCCTTTGGGTGAGGACTGGAACAAGCCTTTCTATGAGCCTGGTCTTGCCAGAGCCCACCGGCCCGCCTATTCCAACGCGAGGGATCCGCACCGCGGTACACGATCGCCAGACGTCACGTTATAAACATTCGCAGGTCGTCGCGCTCATGCTGCATCTGGAGTATATCTATCAGAGGGCTCAGCTGCCAGATATCCTGGATACTTGCCGTACGCACAGAGTTGATGTCACCGGCAAGTTGACTCAGTATTTTCTGGCCGTCGATATGCTGGATAATCCCGAGTCTGAGCGCAGCGCCAACCATGCCGGCGCTGTACGAATAAAGCATCATGCGAAGGGCGCTTTTCCTCGGTATGCCAAAAGAATCGGCTGCGACCGCAAGGCACGCAGGCTGCGTCCCGGCACTGGCGCCGGAATCTATCTCTTTCCTGAATCGCTTTGCAAACCTGGTAGGGGCAATGTGAATTATAGAGTTCAGCAGCTGCCTGCCGGACCTGGTTGACGCAACCCTTACTTCACTAACCATCTTCATCGAATAGCACATGTTATCTGCGCGGATTGCTGCCGCGATATCATGCTTTCTGGCGGCGTTCATTACTGCCAGAAACACCGCGCAGTCGCAGGGAACAAGCTGGAACTGCAGCTGCTGTCGTATGAATTGGAGGACTCCATGAGAATCCTTCACCCTGCCACTTCTGACGAGGGATTCCAGGCCGCCAGATGCGCCAAAAATGCCGGAAGGAAAAAACGAGTCCGCGAGCTGCATCAGCCGGAATTCGTGACTAGTGCTCATGGTTGCTTGTCGCAGCTCCGCTTGGCTGGAAGACCTTTTCTTCTATTTTCAATCGCACGCTGCCACTAGGCATGAGCTGCTCGAATAATTTGAGTTCTGAATCTGCCATTATTGGAAATGCTATCGTCCCACCGCTAACAGCGATAGGCCTGTGCCTGTTTCCTATGGCGTGGCCAACAAGTGCCGATACCTCTACGGTGCTGACAGGGCCACGGTCCCTGACCTTGACAGAAAGGACCTTCTCACTAAGTTGCCTTACCACAATAAATTTTGTCTTCGTGGAAACAAGAACGTCTCCATCCTTCAGCGTGGCCTCTGGCTGCAAGATTATCCCCACGTCAGAGCCTGCGTCGGTCTTGCGTCTCAGCCTGACGCGTTGCATGTCGGACCTGGAAAGCGAAATTGTTTCGCTTTTGCCTGCAGACTTTCTTTTCCGGTATTCTCTTGACAGGGCCATGCTTTTGTGTATGTTGCCGACAACAGACCTGACGATAAACGCCGCCATCATGTCATTTGCAATGCAGATGAAATTATGCGTTTCGTACGGCAATTATAAATACGAGAATTAGTAAACACGCGCTATGATGCTAAGTCCAAGGGAAATCGACAAGATGCATGTTTTCATGGCTGCAGAAATAGCCCGGAGGAGGCAGAAACGAGGGCTAAAGTTGAATTATGTTGAAGCAGTCGCACTGATTTCCGATCACATCGTGGAGGGGGCGCGCGACGGCAAATCCGTTTCGGCCCTTATGAGTTCAGGACGAAGCGTCCTGTCAAGAAACGACGTGCTGCCAGGCGTGCCAGAGCTGCTGAGGAGCGTCCAGGTCGAGGCGACATTTGAAGACGGGACAAAGCTCGTCACTGTGCACGATCCAATAGTGTGATTGCGTTGATACCCGGCGAGTATTTTATTTCAGACAAACCAGTCATTGCTAACAGGGGCAGAAAAACGGTCACGGTTATCGTGAGCAACACCGGAGACAGGCCGATTCAGGTCGGGTCGCATGCCCATTTCTTTGAAGTGAACAAGGCGCTTTTGTTTCCACGGAAAAAGGGATACGGCTGCCGCCTAAACATCCCGTCCGGTACTTCGATCAGGTTTGAGCCGGGAGAAACAAAGCAGGTAGTCCTGACAGAGTACGGGGGCAGTCGCATAGTGTACGGCTTTTCGGGCCTGGTGAACGGCAGGCTGTCAAGCAAGAGGTCCCTTGCATTCACAAAGGCGAAGCAGAGGGGTTTCAAAGGTGCTTGAGATAGAGCGAAGGCGCTACGTGGACCTTTACGGCCCAACTGTTGGAGACAGGGTGCGGCTAGGCGATACTGACCTGATAATAGAGATCGAGCAAGATCTGCTGACCCATGGCGACGAGCTGGTTTTCGGCGGTGGCAAGAGCTCACGTGACGGCATGGGACAGACCAGCGGCATTACAAGCAAAGATGCGCTTGACCTGGTGATAACAAACGCCATAGTCATGGACCCCGCCCTTGGCATAGTCAAGGCAGACATTGGAATAAAGAACGGGCTGATTTCTGGCGTTGGCAAAGCAGGCAACCCCAACGTAATGGACGGAGTAAGCCTGTTAGTCGGCTCGGGGACAGAAGTCATATCGGGAGAACACACGATATGCACTCCCGGGACAATAGACACTCATATCCATTTCATTTCTCCGCAGCAGGCTATTGAAGCGATATGCAGCGGCACGACAACCATGATAGGGGGCGGGACGGGCCCTGCTGACGGGACCAATGCCACGACCTGCACCCCGGGGCCGTGGAATATCCACAGGATGCTTGAAGCCGCCGAAGAGCTCCCGCTGAATTTTGGCTTTCTTGGCAAGGGAAACGACTCGCTGGAGCCATCCCTTATCGAGCAGATATCGGCCGGCGCCTGCGGGCTAAAGCTCCACGAGGACTGGGGCACCACGCCAGCCACTATTGACGCGGCTTTGCGAGTTGCTGATAAGACAGACACACAGGTCGCGATACACACCGATACCCTCAACGAATGCGGATTTGTAGACGACACCATCGAGGCCATTGCGGGCAGGACGATCCATACTTATCATACTGAAGGGGCTGGCGGCGGCCATGCGCCGGACATCATAAAGATAGCGGGCGAAAAGAACATACTGCCGTCATCGACGAACCCGACGCGGCCATATACTGTGAACACGCTTGAAGAGCACCTTGATATGATGATGGTGTGCCATAACCTGAACCCTTCAATTCCAGAAGACGTGGCCTTTGCCGAATCCAGGATCCGGAAGGAGACTATTGCGGCAGAGGACGTCTTGCACGATATCGGCGCGCTGAGCATGTATTCCTCTGACAGCCAGGCGATGGGGAGGGTCGGCGAGGTAGCAACCAGGGCGTGGCAGACTGCCGACAAGATGAAAAAGCTTACAGGCCCGCTAAAGAGCGAAAAAGGCGAGAACGATAACAACCGAGTCAAGCGATACCTGGCGAAACTCACCATAAACCCGGCGA
>DATBMW010000085.1:0-45193 GCA_036554645.1 Nitrososphaera sp. | reverse complement strand
GCGAGCTCTTCAAGACTTTTTCAATGTAATCAACAAACGGGTAGAGTCGGCGCCTGTAGGTCTTTGACGTGCTCTCAGACATTGTCGCTAAAGAGCCAATGTACTTTTCAAAAGCTGGCGAGCTGATCATCCGCTGCACATTCGGGTTCCATTTGGCAACTTGGAATACCATAATCAGCTGTCCAAGAGCATACTTACGCTTATACTTTGCTAATTATGCACATGCCGTCCTTATACTATATTGCCATAGTCTACAAGTACGCTAGTACCTGACTCGTATATCGCCCGATGCTATCTTTACTTCTCTGCTTCCGGATTGAATTATCAGGGACCCATCATCGGCTACGCCGCGAGCAATGCCCTGACAGACCGTTCTTCCGTTCTGCAGTACCTTGACCTGGTGGCCGAGCATGTCGGCGTTAGACTCCCATTCCTTCAAAATGACACGGGCATTCTTGTCATTCAGGTCTGAAAGTTGCCTCTCAAGGTTTTCGAGAATGGTCCGTGCCAATTCCAGTTTGCTAACATCACGGCCCAGGTGGTCACTTATGGAAGTGATTCCCGGCGCGCCATCGGTAAGCCCTGCAGAAACGGAAGCAGAATCAATGTTTGCGTTTATTCCTATCCCTATCACTGTATAGTTCACATGTTCGGCTTCCGCGCTTATGTCCAGCAATATTCCCGCTACCTTCTTTCCGGAGATCATCACGTCATTCGGCCACTTTAACCTAGCATCCAGACCAGTGCATTCTCTTATCGCATGGCAGACCGAAAGCGCCGCGACAAAAGATAGAAGTGTAATTGTGCGCGTCGGCACATCTGGTTCCAATATGACAGACATCCACAAGCCTCCGGCCGGAGAAAGCCACTCTCTTCTGAGCCTGCCCCTTCCCTGCCTTTGCCTCTCAGCTATGACAACCGTCCCATGCGCTCCGTTTCCCTTCTCTGCAATTGCTATGGCAATATTCTGAGTGGAATCTACCATTTCTTTGTAAAGGATTCTATGGCCCAGACTCTTGGTTCGAAGGTTTTTTTTCAGTTCCCATGGGACTGGAAGCTGCGTTCCGCCTTTGAGCATGTACCCAATCCCGTGTACCGACTCGATAGAGTACCCAAGCCTGCGGAGCCGTCTTATTTGCTTCCACACAGCGCTGCGTGATATTCCTGCCGACTTTGCCAGTACTTGACCCGACATGTATTCAGATGGTCTGGATCCGAGTAGGGTCAGGAATTTTTCAATTGATCGAGCGTCCGCTTTTCGCATGCGCCGGCGACACCATGGTTCTGTTCCGGAATGGTAATATAGCCATTTTCTATTTATCAAACAAAATCTACCGGTTTGTCTACGGACTTCATTCAATTACGACAAATACAGAGATTCCATGCCTCGTTCTGTGAAGAATCAGAGCGGGCTAGATAAGGTTGCCATCATGCTCGAGACCGCGAACGGAGGCACAACAAAGGAAAAACTCTTGGCAGCGACTAATCTGGCAAGGGGGCGACTGAACAATTACCTGAAAGAGCTGCTAGAGCGAAAGCTCATCTCCGAGCTGGCCGACGAAGACAAACGACATGTGGCATACATAACTACCGAGAGAGGCTTCAAGTATCTAGCTGTTTACATTTCGTTGAAGAACATCATTGTAACTCCGGAAAGCTAGGATATTTTATTCCACTTGTAGTATACTGTTCCGCCCCTGCAAGTCGCATAAATGTCAGACCTATTTCCTTCGCTCAGCGAGCTTGCCACCTCCAGCTCTGCCAGCAGCTGCTCTAGTTCCTTGTCCTTTTTTTGGTCTGCAAGCAAGTTGAGAATTTCCTCCTTCGAATACATTCTAGAGGGGTCTTTTCGAAGCATGTCCTCGATGTCGCGCTTCAGAGTTGATGCCACTTGCCCTGTCACTTTTTCTTTGTTCTTGCGGAAACTATGGAAAGCACGTCGCGGTCCTTCAGGTGATAGTTAAGCGGCAGTCTCAGACCGTCTCTACCGTCAAGCGCATAGAGCAAGCCCTTAGCAAGCTCGCTATGGATTTCCCTAGCAAGATCTTCCACCGTTGAACCGGATCGCATTAGATAAACGTCTGGCAGAATGTTTCCATGCTTGTCCGAAAAGTTCTGGGCGTTGGCGACAGGATATACCGCATTCATTTTCAGCAACTTGAATACGGCTACGTTGATGGCGAACTGGACTCCGGTGCGCATGTATTCGCCAAGAATGTCTTTTCTTATGAAGTTGAGCGCCCACTTCTGCTTGTCGTTTAGAGTTGTCTGCTCGTTAATTTCAAAGCGCTCATCGCCGGGAATGTAGTGAATTACGCCCTTGTTCTCCGCCCTCCTGAGCGTTAGCTCCGCGTCCGCGCTTGCTGGTACCACTATCATGTCCTTGTATTCCTCACGGAGGCGGTTAAAGTTCTCAGTCGCGGTTGGCAGATCTACCTTGTTGGCAACGATAAGCGTTGGCTTGGAAATGTCACGAAGGCTCCAGCAGAAGTCCTTTGATTCCTGCGGCCCAAAGTCATCCAGCTTTACATTGGCGAGCTTGTTCTGATCCAGCGCCAGCCTCACGTGATCTTCTCTGACCCCGATGCCCCTGAACACCTCAGTGATTGCTGGAATAATGTCAATCCCTGCAGAGATCACCGCTCTGGATATCTTGTCGCGATTAGCCTCGAAAAGTTTCAGGTACCACATTACCATCTCTTCTTCAATGTCAGCGACGTCTGCTACTGGGTCTCCAGTTCCAGGCTCTGCAATCTTGCCAGAGGCATCAATGCTACCCGAGGCATCCACGATGTGGAGCAACGCGTCCGACTGCGCTGCTATGGACAAGAACTGATTCCCGAGTCCTTTTCCTTCCCAAGCGCCCTTGATGAGCCCTGGCAGATCCACCAGTTCTACTGGTATGAACCTCCATCCATCTATGCAGCGCGAGTTCTTGGGGCTGTCCTGCAAATTGAATTCCTTGTGGACGCAAAGAGTTATCGCATGCGCATTGCCCACGTTGGCTTGCTTTGTAGTAAAGGGGTAATTCGAAATCTCTGCCGCTGAAAGTGTGGCGGAATTGAAGAACGTGGTCTTGCCGGTATTGGTTTTTCCGATAAGCCCTATCTTTATCATCGTGGTGGATTTCAGCTGTTATTACTTATAATCTGTTGGTCAATGCACGGACGCGAATTAGTGTCCGTCCCCGAGTCTGTCAAGTGCCATCTTTATTTCATCGCAGCGCCATGACATTTCACTAACCTGATCCGCCGTCAGGTCTGACTCCCACCTGTCCAGTGTCGTTTTCGCAATTTCATTCGCATGATAGAGTAATGACCAGTAAGGATGATGCTCTGCAGCAGTATAAGCAAGTTCGAGTACTTCAGACAGCCCCGACTGTGCTCGTTTGATGCTATCAGAGCTCTCGCTGTATATCCTAATTATCCCTGCATCTTCGTCAAGGCTCAGTTTCGTATGAATACCCTCCTTGATTCCCATTTCTTCCAGAAGTGGCTTCATGCGATCCAGAACTTTCTCCATGCTCGAAGACATTTCGACCAACGGTACTAGTCCGGCTAATTTAACCTAGTCCATGTCAGAGAAGAGCCGCATGTGCTCGGCCATCATGCATCTGTTGTAAACCACCTTGATCCCCTTTTCTCTGGCGGCCTGCTCAGCCTGCTCGTTGTAAATGCCCTCTTGCATCCAGATCAACTTTATTCCCTGCTTCTTGATCGAGTCAGTTACCACGAGCAGGACATCCTCTGAGGGTCTAAAGATGTCAACGACATCGATGTCACTTGAGATACTACTGACAGTCGGAAACGACTTTCTGCCCAGTATTTCTTCAACGGAAGGATTCACGGGGATTACGTTGTAGCCATGCTTGATCAAATACTTGGGAACGAACTGCGCGGCCTTTTCGCTGTGCCTTGACATGCCCACCACGGCGATGTTCTTCAAGGCGAAGAATTCCACTATTTCGGCATCGGAGTAGGAGTCTCTTTTCAATACCTGAAGATTTACAATGGTGTCCAAGATAATTTAAACGAATCACGAACCAATCATGCCGGGCAGCTTGATGGGAGCGCGGTATTCCTGGATCTTCGTTATACCAGGCTCTGCTGTCACACTCACTATGTCAAGCCGCGTTCCTTCCGGAGGCGAAAGGGTTCTCGTTTCTCCTGGCTGCATCACTGGTATCAGCGGTTCCTTCTCGGTTCCATAATCGACCAGAATATTTGTGAGAGGGAGCCTGCCGGTATTCTTGATCACCACCCTGGCATTGGTGAAAAGCGACTGCTCATCTTTTAGCGCGTCAACGCTCAGATCGTAGTCTTTTGTTGGAATAGCGGATGCAACAATCGCAATCAAAGTGGCAGCTATTATGCCTCCTGCTAATGCGACAACTAGGATCGTTCGCATCTGCAGAAATCATGTCATCAGACAATATTTAAGGGATCTATTCTATTCGCCCTTCATTTCGATCCGGGATTTGAAGACCGGCTTTATTCCCAATGATGTATAATTACCAGTGGAGCAGGTAAAGCAGAGCTCTTCTTCCGGCATCCCGATAGCCCTTGCAAGATTTGCAGTGTCGTTGTACGCCACGTTGTCGGCGTCTATTACCTGTGCCACCCGAGAGCCTATTTTCAGATTCGATTCCTCCCCTGCGCCATGCTGGTAAGCTATCAGTTCTTCCTGCGATGGGAAATCGATTCCGGCATAGCACGGATACCGAATGGGTGGATACGTCACCACCAGGCTTATCTTTCTTGCTCCCACTCTCCGCAGCGTCTTGATTATCTCGGCAGAACTGGTTCCTCTCACTATGCTATCGTCTACGATAACCACATGCCTGCCCTCGATCACTTCCCTTATCGGTATTATCCCCTTGTTGATTTCCAGGCGGCTGTTTTGATACGGTTCTATAAAGCTGCGCATCGATCCTTTCTTGCTGTACCTGTCCTTCAGCAGTCCCTCCTCAAAGGCAAGCCCGAGTTCCTGGGCGTATCCGAGCGCGGCAGGACGGGCAGAATCAGGCACTGGAACCACTACGTCTGCATCAGGGATGGGAAACTTTTTTGCCAGGTACTGGCCGATTCTCTTTCTTGCGGCGTAGACATTGATTCCTTCCATGACACTCGATGGATGCGCAAAATACGTGTATTCGAAGGCACAATGCGCATGCGGCTTTTCACTGGCGAACTGCTGTGAATCTATGCCGCCCTTGCTCATCTTTACCAGTTCTCCCGGCTCCACATCGCGAACCAATTGTGCACCGACGGCAGCAAGGGCGCATGACTCGGAAGCGACCATGTACGTGTTGGTTTCCTTGTGACGCCCAAGGACAAGTGGGCGGAATCCGCGCGTGTCTCGCGCCGCGTAAACTGAACCAGCATCAGTCAGAAACGTAAAACAAAAAGAGCCCACCATCTCGCCTTTCAGTATCTGCATTGCATCCACCATGTTTTCCTCCTTGTCTTCCAGGTGCATGACGAGTCTCTGGGCCGCGACAAGAGTGTCACTCATTGTCTGAGGAGTAAAGGTGCAGCCACCTACCATGCCGGATAGCTCTTCCACGTTGGCTATCGTGCCATTATGAGCAACGCACAGATCCTTGACCTTGAGCGGCTGCGCGTTTTCGAGCGTGCTCTTGCCCAACGTAGAATACCTAACGTGGCCTATGGCGGCAGGAGACTTGTAGCTCTTTACCAGGCGCTGAAATTCAGCTGCAGAAGAAGAAACCAGCCCCAGCTGCCTGTAGGGCTTTTTGCCTGGAACTGCCAGACCCCACGCTTCCTGTCCTCTGTGCTGGAGTGCTCGAAGCGAATCTATTACAAACGGTACCACGTTGTGGCCGTCGAGAGAATAGATTCCGACTACCCCGCAGTTTTCATGTACCATTACTTGTTACACCAGTGCATGCATTCGCTATCGCTAGAAAGCCAGACATTGCTGAAGACCAGTACTACGATTGGCCGTTTGAGCTAAAAAATGTATCTTCTGATTACTTCATGGTTTCTTCGAGCGAGTAGTAAGCGGCCTCGGCCTTTGCTAGTGGCAGGTTTACTATCCGTTTCCGTCCCTTCAAGAACTCTAGGGCGGTTCCTTTCGCCATGCCTATCTGCTCGAACACCAGGCCCTCCGATGACAGAAAGGAGCGCACCTGGTCTGGTCTGCTCGTTGCAACGATGTAGCGAGAATGGGATTCGGAGAACAAAAGTTCGTCCGGACTCTTGCAGGAGCTCGGAATGGCATCCAAGTTGATCTTTAGCCCCGTGCTTCCAGCTATTGCCATCTCTGCGAGAGTTATTGCGAGGCCGCCTTTCGAACAATCGTGGACGGACCGCGCCAAGCCGTTCCTTATCACTTTGAGGATAGCGTTGCCGTTACGCCTGTCTTGCTCTAGGTCTACTTTGGGAACCGCGCCTCCAGTGATGCCATGCAGATATTCATAGTACTCCGATCCACCCATTTCGCGCTCTGTGCTTCCTCCTATGAATATAGAGTCATCAGGGGACAGTGAGGTCTTGGTAACGTGCGCCAGGTTTTCTATCAGACCCAACGTCCCTATGACTACTGAGGGTTTGATCGGGCCCTTTGCGGTTTCGTTATAAAAGCTCACCTTGCCTCCGACCACAGGGATCTCGATAAATTTGCAATAGTCAACGATCGCCTTCACCGCCTGGGTAAATGTCCAAAAGACCTCCGGATCCTCTGGACTCGCGAATTGCAGATGGTCGACTACTCCAATAGGCTCGGCGCCGGTGCATATCACGTTTCTCCGGCCCTCTGAAAGGCAGCCCATCGTTCCCTGGTATGGATCAAGGTAGCAGTGCTTGGAATTCCCGTCTAGTTTAATGGCCACCAGTCTGTCATCAGTGTCCAGGCGCAGCACGGCAGCGTCGCCCATTCCAGGTTTGATGACAGTTCGTATTCCGACTTCATGGTCATACTGGTCGTAGACCCAGCGTTTGTTCGCAATAGTCGGATCGGCAAGTAGCGACAGCAGGGCCTTGCCAAGGTCTGAAGGGACTGCAGGCCGCCTGGCAGATTTCATCGCGTCTAGGTATTTCGGACGCCTCGAGGATCTTGCCGCCGGCGGGGCATGCGCTACCAGGTGAGAAGGCATGTTTGCGACCACATCTCCAGAGTTTCTGACAACCAGATCTTGATGCTCCTGCACGGTTCCAAGGATGGAGTACTTTATTTCATATTTTTCTAGAATGGACTTTAGGGCCGGTAGCTTTTCGTTGCTGGTGACATATAGCATTCGTTCCTGGGATTCTGATATCATTAGCTCTGCAGGAGTCATTCCGGCTTCTCTTGCATTCACATTTGACAGCTCGACGTCAAACCCCTTTCCAAGGCTGTCGGATGTTTCCGACAGGCAGCAGGACAGCCCTCCTCCGCCCAAGTCCTTGATGCCCTTTACGCAGCCTGAGCGTACTGCCTCCATCGTCGCTTCAAGAAGGAGTTTCTCCAGGAATGGATCTGGTATCTGTACGGCGGATCTGTTTTCTGCATCGAGCGCTTTTGAAGCAAAGGAGGCGCCGTGTATTCCATCACGTCCCGTTGAACCTCCAGCCAGAACCAGTAAGTCACCTACGTCGGCCTGGTTGGCGACAACATCCTCCCTGCGTCCAAAGCCGATAGAAGCGACATCGACCAGGCAATAGTCTTTGAAGCACTGGTCGAATTCGACCTCACCGCCAACCGTCGGTATGCCAATGCAGTTTCCATAATCCGCTATTCCCTTTACTACGTTCTTGAAGAGCCACCTGGATTTCATTGATGATTTCGTGTTGCCTTTGATCGGCGCGAATCTCAATGCGTCAAGAACAGCGATCGGCCGCGTCCCCATGGACATTATGTCGCGAATCACTCCGCCGACACCTGTCGCCGCGCCTCCGAAAGGTTCTACAGCCGACGGATGGTTATGGCTTTCGATGTGAACCGTGATTACGTAGCCGTTCCCGATGTCCAGTACGCCAGCGTCGTATCCGGGTCCGACAACAACCCGTCTGCCCTTGGTCGGCAGCTGTCTGAGATAGCTTTTTGAAGACTTGTAAGAACAGTGCTCTGACCATTCTGCTCCAACGATGTCCTGCTCTGTCGGGCTTGCCTTGCGCTTCAGCGATGATTCAAGATACTCCAGTTCGTGCTCTGTCAGGACACCCATATAGTCACACTATCGCCTTTTGCTCTTGCTGCAGATACGAGGCGAGAGACCGAAAAATACCTATTGCGTTATTGCCCCGGTCCGATGTCAGCAGGCTTTCGCTTGCCCTTTCAGGATGTGGCATCATTCCCATGACATTGCCCTCTTCATTGCATATGGCTGCTATAAGGTCTGTGGAGCCATTGGGGTCGTCCCCTGCGTACTGTAGCACAATCTGGTTCTTCTTCCGCAGATCCTTCAGTATCGGCGCGCTGGCAACGTAACGCCCTTCGCCGTGGGCCACTGGAATATCAAAGACCTCCTCGTCTCCGAATCTTGTTGTGAATGGAGTCCTGTTGTTGACTACCTGGACCCGAGTCCACCGGCAGACGAATCGAAGTGAGTCGTTCATCATGAGGGCGCCCGGAAGCAATCCTGATTCGACCAGGATCTGGAAGCCATTACAAATGCCCAATACGGGTGTTCCGTCCTTTGCCATGCGCTTTACTTCCTGTATTATTGGGCTGTGCGCTGCGATTATTCCTGCCCGAAGCCGGTCGCCAAAGGCAAAGCCTCCCGGAATTATCATCGCGTCGTAACCCGAGATTCTATCATGCGTATGCCACAGAAAATCCGCTTTGACATCGACAACATTATTCAGTACATGATGAACATCTCGATCGCAATTGCTGCCAGGAAAAACGGCAATCCCGATCTTGATCATCGTTTGCTAATGGCAGCTACGCTTGACTCGTATTAATATCTTGGCGACTCGATCCGGCTCTGGTCAATTATCGTCAGCAATTGCCTTATGGCAGCATTGTTTTTATTTTCAATGAATCCGTACTGTTGGCGTGGTAGCCAGCGTAGTCAGGGATATCATGACCAAGGAAATAGTCATGATCGAGGGCGGCGAATCCACGCTTGAGGCTGCCAGGCTCATGGCCGACAGGGGGATTAGCTCCTTGTTTGTGGTCAAAGATGGTGTCCCCGTGGGCATCGTAACAGAACGTGATTTTATCAAAAAGGTTTGTGCGAAGGGTCTTGACATATCTCAGGTAAATGTCGAGGACATTATGTCAAAGATCCTGACCACAGCCGAGCCGGAAACACCTATCGAAGTCGCAGTCCAGAGGATGGTAAATCACAAGATCCGGCGGCTTCCCATCATCGAGCGGGGCAAGATTGTGGGCATCATCACCGTGACAGACCTTGCGAAACACCTCAGGACTACGCTCCTGCTCGAAGGCGCTTTGAGCGATTCAAATAGCATCGACAATGTCATAGCTACGATGGACCACGACAAACACTAGCAGGCAGCTTCAGTACCCAGATAATCATTGCAAAGGCGATCATATTTTTGATGATGCCTTTACCGCACAATTGCTGACGACAGGATTAAAGATGCGCAATTCCTCGCAGAGTTTTTTCACTGTTTGTTCCGCATCTTTTTCCGACTTGCTGGTTACAACCATCTTTAGCATCTTGGCAGACCTGACTGACGCAACATTAGAGTAACCTCCCTTGACGACCAAGTCGCGATGAATCGTCTCACCCTCAGGATCGTTGATGTACGGTTTGTTTTCAATTACTACCTGTACAAGATACTTTGGCAATGTCTGATGACAGACGACTACGATTTAAATACATTAAGAAAATTCTCCAGCAGCGAAAGAATTAATTACGTTCATCCGAAAGCTCTTGCTCGAGGTCATGTAGCTCAGCCTGGTCAGAGCGGCTGACTTGTAGACTCGTACGCGTCAAGAAATCAGCAGGTCGTGGGTCCGAATCCCACCATGACCTTCCCCTTATGACCTGGCTCCCGGTAATCTTGATGCCGCTACATAACAGCTCTTGTCGTACTATAGATGTGGCCCCAGAATCATTGTCATTCTCTGAGCGATATCGACGATCTCGTACTTTTGGTATGTAGTGTTGCCGACAGACTAGGACTTTTAGTGCCGGCGCCGTCTATTTCTCCAAAAATGGCCAATGACCGAAGCATTAGGCTAGTTGCGGTGAGCAACGTGCTTGGCAGGCTTGGCGAAGAAATGCTGGAAGTACTGAAACACCATTTGAGCCGACATTACTCTCTATCTCTGGAAAGCGAAGACGGATCCTTCACTATCGAAAAACTGCATGACGCCCTAGCCAAACTCTTGGGTGAAAGCGCGGCAGAGATACTTGTCAATGAGATCCGCAAAGAGATCGATCGTCTCTCCGATGAACAGGTACACTAGTATCCAGTCCCAGGAATATCCGGGGAACTAACCCGGGTTTGAATTCGATAAAGACATGATCAGCTAACTCTCTCTCCATATCGCGCGTGTGCGAGCCAGGATCACAAATCCGATCAGGTACGCCGCCTGGACAGCAAAGCCAAAGCCAAGGGACCAGTCCGCAGGTATCGGTGTTTCGCCAATTATGTACTGCAACATGAGCGACGCGTGCGTCGTAGGAAGAGCGTAGGCAAGTGGACGAAGAGCATCAGGAACCATGTCGATTGAATAGAAAACTGGCGGCAGAACTGCAAGCACTACGTTTACGAACGATATTATCTGGGTCGCATTTCGCATGTGGAGCATATGAGATGACAGGAAAAATCCCATAGATGACATTGAACCCCATATCAAGAGTATCGTCGCGATCAATAGCGGAATGCTCAATATAGAACCACCAAAAGAAACGACCAGCGCAGCCAGAACAATGAGCGCCGGCAAGCCAAATAGGAGCTCTGACAGTGCCAGCCCCAACATGTATGTAAGCGGTGAAACCGGTGATGCTACGAAAACGTCCTGAATCTTGTATTCTGTCTTGTAGAAGGAAATGTCCTGCCCAAGCGCAAGCCCGTAGCCCACGAGCGCCATGACGAGGCTTCCGGCAACCGCGAGATGAACGTATTGACCCCCAGTAGCAACAAAGAGCACGAAGAGAAGCGAGAATGGGCTTATTGCGGTGAACACCAAAGAAATGGGATTCCTTCTCAGCCAGAGTATTCCTGTCATGTAGGCGATCAGGAAGGCCTGTCGCAAAGGAAGCATTCGCCTAGAGTACAAGACTCCGCTACTTTGTTTCACTTCTGCCACCTCCGTTGGTGTCATCCCTATCGATAGTCTGTCCGACAAGGTGCACAAATACGTCGTCAAGTGTGACTGGCGAAACGGTGAATGAAACGTTACGACGGATTGCAAGTTCAGAAAGCTCCCGGGCAGCAGATTCAAACGTAAACACCCGCAACATCCCTCCCCCCGTGTCCACCACAGAACCGTACGAGCTTAGTGATTTCAGATCAAGGCCGTCCTTGGAAACGTCAACTCGCATGTTTTGTGGAATGATTCTGCGTAATTCCTGAATCGTACCTTCGGCTACTATCTTGCCTTTGTCTATTATCACGATATAGTCGGAAAGAATTTCTGCTTCGTCCATGTAGTGCGTTGTAAGGAGGATTGAGCCACCTTCGCTCTTCCACTGTTTTATCGCTGACCATACCTGCCTTCTTGAGACCGGATCCAATCCTATCGTGGGCTCATCCAGAAACAGGAGCTGAGCATTAGTGGCCATAGCCATTGCCACCAAGATTTTTTGTTTCATCCCTCCGGATAGGTTCATGGCTGGTCTGTTGCGAGCTTCATAGAGCTCGAGTTTGCGCAGAATGTCCTCTGTCTTTTCCCTTGCAGATGAACTGTGTTCACCCCTAATCTTGAGCCAGTTATACACATGATCCCAAGGCGTCAAAGCTCTGAGCGGCCTGCCTTCCTGGGGAACTATGGAAACAAGGCTTCTAATCTCGCCGGCATTTCGCACAATATCATGACCAAGGACTTTGATCGTCCCTGAAGAGGGGGTCAGCTGCGTTGCGCATATCCTGACAAAGGTGGTCTTGCCTGCGCCGTTTCTGCCCAAAAGGGTGAACACCTTGCCAGATTCTACCTTCAGCGAAATGTCCGACAAGGCTAGCATCCTCGAGCCCTTGTACTTTTTTGTCACCCCTTCCGCATCAATTGCCAGCACTCTGTACCTTAGGGACAAAAGCCTCTAATGTAGATTTTTGGGTCTGGTGCGGGCGGTGGAGCCGAATTGCGCTGTCAGGGTCCATCATTTATGAGCAGAGGTCGTTGTCGGCGGATCCCGAACCTTAGATATACAAATAAGTCCCTGCTGCTAAAAGGTATAGCGTCGATGAAAAGGGAATTTGTAGTCGCCAAGATTGAAGCATCCTCGGACGGTAGTCCTTACGTATATGCTACATTTAATGATCCCAAGGAGTACAAGGCAGAAAAGCCCAACATGACCCCGTTCGGTTCCAACGTGGCCGCGTTCAGCTCGATAGAGGACTTGATGAAGAACATGCCCAAGGTGATGGCAAACATGCCGGGTATGAATCCGGGTCTGACGGACACTCCAACCATAAAACTGTCGATGCGAGAATATCAAGACATGGGAATCAAAGTGGGCGATAAGGTCTACATAGAGATCCAAAAGGCAGAGAGCAGCGGCGTATGAGTTCGATTGTTGTACTAGATGGAACACTTTAATTTAAATACACAAAGGGCGCATTGCTGCCTGTTTGGAGCAGCAGAAGAATAAGATCCGCGCAGAGATAAAGCTCCCGCTCATCCTTATTCACACGCCCTTTGGGCTAGAGTTCTTTGACAGAGTGGCCAAATGGCGGGCCGCCAAAGTATATGCCGACTTTAACACATATTTCATGCCAGCTATTACTGCTCTTGCGATATTTCTGATCGTCGGATCGCTTCTTGTGATGTTCTCGAATGCAGATGCACGGGCAGGCGTGGCATCAGTTGGATGGCAGGCCAACTTGCTCATACCAGGTCTGAACCCCTATCTGCCGATAACGTATGGCTGGATAGCGCTTATTGTCACGATAATAATTCATGAAGCCGGTCACGGAGTAGTCGCCCGCGTATACAACATCAGAGTAGATTCCACGGGCATCGTGCTGTTTCTGGGGCTGCCGGTTGGGGCGTTTGTAAACATTGAGCGGGAAGAGCTGAACAAGACGACTTTGAAACGAAAGAGCGCCGTCCTGACCGCAGGTCCGCTTAACAACATGATCCTAGCCGGCGCCTCGCTGCTTGCACTCTACTTCATAATCTCTACTCTTACGCCACTTCCACCTGACCTGAGCTCTCCGCAGTTCGGCGTGATGGTCGTCAATGTTAATCAACCATCGCTTGCTGCTTCCGTAGGCATAGCCCCGGGTTCCATAATTCAGTACGTTGCTGGAAGCGAGATAAGAACTCTGGAGAATCTCAGTTCCACCTTGAGAGACAACCTCGGACGTACCGTCGACATCACCTGGCTCACACAGGATGGCGAAACAGTTACGCGGCAGGTTGCCATTCCACTCGAGCCTGCCGGACCCATATTGGGAGTTGGAGTCACGACCATTTCTCCTGATCCACAGGCGGTGCTCGACAGGTACAAGGGGGCGTTTGGCACCAACCCGCTAGCTCTGCTACTTCCTCCCACGATGCAGCAGGGAGCCGTACCATATTCTGACTTAATGGCTCCAAAGTACACATCGAGCGTATTTGGCGCAGCGTTTGCTCCACTGGCAAACATGCTCTTCTGGCTCTGGTTCATCAACTTTAACGTCGGCATTTTCAATGCGCTTCCTATTGGACCGCTCGATGGCGGTCAGCTCTATGGGTCGCTGATTGAAAAAAGGTCAAAGTCCAAGGTCCTCGCAAAGAACGCGAATATGCTTTTGACTCTTGCCATGACCGCAGTAGTAGTTGCCGTGCTGGTCCTGCCCCACGTGAACCTACCCTTCTGAGCGTTCGGAACAAAGGGGAACCGGCCATCATTATGCTTTTATAATGGACATGCGAATATTACCGCAGCTTATCGCTGGCTTGTGCCGTGGTAAATTTCTGACTTAATCTCAACCACATGGCATGACATTGGTATAGCTGGAACGAACTGCAATGAGAGAATTAGAACGAAAGGAGGAAGTCGCTGAATCTCAACAGCCTCAGCAGGTAGCTTCGAGGCGCCCCAGAAATGAGACGTCAATGGTATTTGACCCAGGCATAATGAAGGTCACTACGGATAGCGAGGATGCTGTTGGAAAGCTGATACTCCAGTCAATTCCTTCAGAATCGCAGATCACGCTCGTCAGGTTCGAAGGGCCAAATATCGCGCTCTATACCAAGAACGCGAAATTTGCATTGACTGAATTAACCTACTACCTATCGGCGCTTTCAAAGACTTTGAAAAAGCGATTCATAATAAGGACCGACCCTTCCGTCAGGCTACCCGAGGAGCAGACGCGGCAGGCCGTGGTCAAGTTGCTTCCGAAGGACGTACTGGTATCCGCAGTTTTTTGCGACGACGCTAATGGAGAGGTGGTGCTAGAAGTCAGCAGGCCAGAGTCCATAGACCCAAACATGATCGTTGAAATTGCGCGCTCTACAGGCTGGATAGCACATACCAGGCGTTCTCCCCATATTCCTTCTTCCAGCATCAACATCATTCATTCCACCCTGAAAGGTTCAGCAAGGGAGAGAACTGACTTTCTGCAGAAACTGGGCAAGAGGATATTCAGGGGCCCGCTCGTCGTGGGAATTAACGGAAACGGCACTTCCCATCAACATTCTGGATCGATGCCAGGATCTGGCAAGCCCCAGTCATGGTCCACAAATAAAGAGGAGGTGATGCTCTTTTGCCTTGGAGGCGTAAAGCAGGTCGGACGCTCGTGCTTTATCGTGGTTACCCCGGAGAGCAAGGTGATGCTTGACTGCGGAATCAACCCTGGAGAGATGTCTGGGCTTGATGCCTATCCAAGGCTCGACTGGCTCAACTTTGACTTTGACGACCTAGATGCCGTAGTCATATCCCACGCTCACATAGACCATCAGGGATTCCTGCCTACGCTGTTCAAGTACGGTTACAAAGGACCTGTGTACTGCACAGAGCCAACTCTGCCACTCATGACGCTCTTGCAGAACGACTCGGTCAAGATAGCGGACAGCAACGGTACCTACTTGCCATTTTCTGGAAGGGATGTCAGTGAGGTTATCAAGTATTGCATCACCCTTCCCTACGGCAAGCCGACTGACATTTCCCCCGATATTACCATAACACTCAACAACGCAGGTCACATAATGGGAAGCGCCACCGTGCACCTGAATATTTCCGGCGCGCACAACATCCTCTATTCTGGCGACTACAAATATGCCAGAACGCAGCTGCTAGATAGCGCCGTTTCAATGTACCCGAGGGTCGAAACTCTCATCACGGAAAGCACTTATGGCAATTCCACAGACATAATGCCCGACCAGCAGCTGGTCTACCGAACGTTTACCGAATCGATAAACAAGACCCTGACAGAGGGCGGCAAGGTGCTCATTCCGGTTCCTGCAGTAGGAAGGGCACAGGAAATAATGCTTGTCATGGCAAAAGAAATGCATGATGGCCGGCTAATAGAGTCGCCAATTTACATAGAAGGCATGATATCTGAAGCAAGTGCCATCCACATGTCCTACGCCCATTATCTCGGGTCGGATGTCCGCAGGTCGGTATCACAGGGCATAAACCCTTTCCTGTCAGAATACTTTACGGTGATAAGCGGAGGCAAGAGAGATGAAGTGATAAATGACGAAAGCCCCGTGATAGTCATGGCCACTTCCGGCATGCTTGAAGGAGGACCCTCAGTCGAGTACTTTAAGCAGCTCGCACCAAATCCAAAGAACAAGATAATGTTTGTGTCTTACCAGATCAACGGTACGCTTGGAAGGCGAGTCCTTGACGGCGCCATGTCTGAAGTTAGCATGATGGACAAGACCGGAAAAGTAAAGGTGGTGCCTGTCCGCTGCCAGACACAGAAAATTGATGGCTTTAGCGGACACAGCGACTTTAACCAGATCCTTAGCTTTGTGGCCCGCGTGAAGCCAAAGAGGGTACTCGTGAACCATGGTGAAAGGACAAAGTCAGAAAATACCGCCAGCGCCATCTATTCCCGCCTAAAGATCAGGTCAGCAGTGCCCGATAATAGAGAAATTGTTCGACTGCGCTAGTCTTAGACAGAGCTATTGCCACAGCATTTTTAGCCTTGTAGATACAATACCATTCGCGCGAAGCAAATGGCCATAAGGTACAGGTGTGTCAATTGTAACATCGTATTGAGCGGCGAAGGTGCCTCTAGGCACTACCTTGCCAATCCGACACACAAGCTTGAAAAGCTTCCACCGCCCGTAAAGCCGGTAAAAAGCGTCAGATAGTTATTCTCTTATGCTTTCGAGAGTAGAAACGACCTGCCATAGCATCGTTCGGATATGTGACTGCATTTGCGGGCTTTGCGTCGCATTGTCCAAAAGGCTGATGGCGTTAGCGGCCCTTACTGATGCGCTGCCACCTTTGTCGTCTTTTAGCGCGGAGAGAACTTCTTTTATCATGTTTCGTATGCTCTTTTGCACGTCGTTGTTCTTTGTTATGGAATCGAGAGTCTCAATTGCGCGAGAAAGACGCTCCTGGTTTTCCTTTAGTTTGAGTTCCTTTTTCGGTGAATTCAATGCACGCTGTACCTCCGGTTAACGACTCCAGATGAAGTAGCTAGTTGCTTTTGAATGTTTTTATCGTCATTGCATGAGCTGATGATTTCAGGGATCTTTTGAACTATCGTAGAGCTCTACAAACACCGTGAATTGCTTTCAACATGAGCCGTGAAAAGTTTTATAGCTGAGAGGATTTATCTTGAAGATATGGCCAGTACCGAGCAGCTGAGATGCAATATATGCGGTTTGCCGCTCGCGTCATCACAAGCATCGAAGCATGCCGCAACTTCATCGCACGCTTCGCTAAAGTCAAAACTGGTCGGCGATCTTGAAAAAGTTGGCAGGGCCCGCTATGATGCTGACAGCTCGGTCATCCTGCGATGGAAGGATTCGCTTAGAGCATAGTTATTTCACGACCAGTACCGGGCATTTGGCATGCTGCAGGACCTTGCTTGAAGTGCTACCCAGGACCATTTCTTTGAATCGCCCCAGACCCCTGCTTCCCACGACTATCAGGTCAAAGCCTCCCTTTTGCGCGTACCCGGTTATGCCTGATGCTGCGTCGCCTTCTGCGATGACTGTTTCTATTTTTGTTCCGCTCTTCTCAGCCACCGCCTTGCACTTGTCAAGGATCTTCGCAGATTCCTTTCTGTAATTTGACAGCAGCTCATTAAGCAATTTTTGCGACTCTACGTATACGGTTGGAGGGCTTTCTATGACGTGCAGAGCGGTCAGATGACCGCCCGTGCTTTTCGAGAGGAACAAAGCATGTTCAAAAGCTCGGAAGGCATTATCTGAGCCGTCAACTGGCACAAGAATTTTTGCGAACATGCATAGGATATCATGGAGGGATTATTTTAATGCAGAGTGAGATCCTGTGGAAGAAGGAATTGGATTATCATGCTTATGATGTACATTGCGGCAAGCATCACCCCAACCTTTAGGCCGATCGCCTTCCGAAACATCGGAACCAGTGCGATAATCGTGACCACTGTAACAAGAATCATTTGGTAATTCAGAATCGTGTTCGCCTCGATATTCACGTAGAATCCCCCATGGTACATTGCTGCAAAAACCGCGACCGCGAAAAGCAGTGTGTTGTTTAATATTTTCGAGCCCAGCACATTTGCGACCGCTATTGATGCACCAGCCGCGCCCTTGCGTGCCAGAAGCATCATGGAAATTTTTTCCGGCATTTCGCCGGCTATCGGGCTTATGATGACTGCCAGTATTATGAGTGAAACACCTACTTCAAGGGAAAAACCCTCAAGTGAGTCGATGAAAGGCCCGGCAGCGAAAAAGATCCCGGCAGTCCCCGCTGCAAATACCAGCATCGCCTTGGTCATACTTCTATCAAATCGTTGTGGCACGATACCATTTGCTGCCCCAATGACCTTGTGATCATCGCCGGCCATTTTCTGCTCCCGAACCTTCGATGCCTTGTTCTCTGCCTTCATTTCAGCAAGCGCCATCACAAGATAGGCAGCAAACATTGCAATGAATATGATCCCGTCAATGTAGTTGTAGCCGTCTATGAACAGTACCGCGCTTATCACAGCGGTGGCAATTAGAAATATCTTGTCGAGCTTGAAAGTCGCAACTTCAACTCCTTTGAGGGGTGCCTTTGAAAGGCGCGTTGTCGCGATGAGCAGCATTATCGACAGGCCCAGAGTCATCATGAGAAGGTTGCTCCCAAGTCCTGCCCCAACTGCAGTTCCATAGAATCCGCCAGCAGCAGCGTAGATCACAATCGCGATTTCAGGAAGGGTGGTAGCCACGCTCAGGAGGGTCCGGCCTACGAACTTGGCACCGTATTTTTTTGAAAGGTGTTCAGCCCCGTACGAGAGCAGAAAACTTGCGCCGGTGAGTACTGCAAGCCACAGCAGCATAGCCAGAATATTTTCCGCCAAAACGAGTGCTTCTTTTGCGTTCCAAAGTGCGATATAAATTGTAATCGCCAAAATTGTTATCGCAAATGCACCACACTTCCATTGTCAATGCTTTCGTGGCACCTAACGCCTTGGAGCGACCATCAATTACATCACCATTGACATGATATCGCGATTAGGGCGGATTCTACTGCCGGCCATTCAGTCAGCAGCACAAGATCATCGAGATCTGGTGTATACGTAAGGAGTATCAAAGCGTTGGTCCGAAGTCCAGAATGTAGGCAGGGTCACTGTGCAGGATACCTCGAGCCCAAAACTCGCAATAGTGCCTCCCCATCCTGATTCTGTGTGATCCCTTGACATCCGCTTCATAGTGTGGCTACCCATCAGATTGAATCCTGCTAGAGCGCCTATGTTCTCAATTGACCTTACGTGACTGATTACGCTGTTGGCCAACATCTCGCCCATTTCAGGCAGTCCAGAAATAAAGAACATGGGCCGTGACAGAGGAAGTGACCGATAGTCAAAGCGCGTTGCGTCCGCCACTATGGTGGTGTATTCTATTCCAGTTTGATGCGATACCTGATTCTGGAGTCTGGCGAGATCTTCATCAATTTCTATGCCGAAAGCCTCCATACCCAGCAGGCGAGCGCAGTACGCTATTCTTCCATCGCCAGAACCAATATCCACCACCTGATCGAAGCCAAGCGATCTCGTCACGGAAGCTAGGGCAAATGCCGACAGTATCCATGTAGGGTAGAATGGTTGGTAGCTTGTATCGTGTTTCTTGCTGCCGAGCCAATAGGAATTGATGTCGCCTTCATAGACGACGCAATCAATTTCAGAAATTCTTGAACTGTAGGATTTCAGGTATATTGGATTGGCCCTTGCGAACCCATGCAGGTATTCCAGCTGCGAACTTGCGATGCCGAACTTCGTTGGTCCGGCAGGCAGCACCTCTGAAAGAAGGCTGACGCGATTTCTGTTCTTTACGAACTGGCTCTTTAGCTCCACTATGGATCTTGCCAGAGAATCAAGGTCTTGCCTCATGTCTAGTACACCGATTCCGCGCTTGGGCGCAAACCCCGCCGCAGGGACTTGCGACCGCATTCCTTGCAGACGTAGAATCTCTTGCGTTTGTAGGTATAGATGACTTCTGGATCTTCCAATATCTTGTGATCAGTCTTTGCCATGCACTTTTCACAAAAGCGCAGTTCCGTGGACAACCCAAAGCCGATTGCTCTGTTTTGGTATTTATTGATGCCGGCTGTATGTAATCAAAATTACATATGGTGGCTTTTATGCTCTGAAGGCACTAGCATTTTTGACCAGAATTGAAAGAATCTCGGATTCCGAGTACTAGTTGGGATGCCCAGATATCGCTATCTCTGGATTTTGATAAGCCGAATCGAGTTACGGAAACAGGAGGTCATGCGTTTTGATGAGCGACAAGGCGTATTATCAGTCTCTTGTTGATGCCCTTGGGGTCCTTGGCAAGCCAAATGTGGAACTAGTAATACACGCCCTAGAGAACGAGAACATCATTCATGAAGGAAAAGTAGATAGGAAGAGAATTGAACCAGCCCTCAGATCAATTTTTGGTGACGCCGCCAAGGTCTTTCTGGAATCTTCAATGAATCTTAAAGCTGAAATCTAGTATTTTCGTCTGATGAGTTCCTACTTGCGCAACCTATCAGCAAGAAGTTCAGGTACTTCTGCAGGCCGCTTTGCTACCGGTACTCCAGCTTTTGAGTAATTAGAGATCTTTGATTCCGCAGAACCATAGTTGCCGTAAACGATCGCGCCGGCGTGGCCCATCCTCTTTTCTTTGGGAGCTGCCCTTCCCGCGATGTATGCGACTACAGGCTTGCTGTACGAAGTCCGGATTATGTATTCGGCCAGCTGCTCTTCCGCGTCACCGCCAATCTCCCCTACCACGACGACAGAGTCGATGTCGCTCCTGTTTCGGACCAGGTCAAATGCTTCTATCAGGTTCGTGCCGTTTATCGGGTCGCCCCCGATTCCAAGACAAAGTCTCTGTCCGAGACCGCGTTTCGACAGGTTGAAGGACACCTCGTACATCAACGTTCCGCTGCGGGAGAATACGACAGTACTACCGGCCTTGAACGGCTGGGCTGGCATGATTCCAACCTTCATCACCTCCGGAACTATTACTCCAGGTGTGTTGGGGCCTATCATTCTGGCCCCCTTGCTTTTTGCATACTCTAGAACCCTTATCGAGTCTCTTATCGGGACATGTTCGGGTACGGCTACAAGCAGTTTTACGCCGCTATCAAGGGCCTCCATGGCTGCCTTTAGGAAGAACGGCGCGGGTACGAATATTCCAGATATCTGAGCTCCTGTAGCCCTTATGGCGTCTGCCATCATGTCGTACACAGGCGTTCCCTCAAAAGTCTGACCGCCTTTTCCAGGAGTCACTCCTGCCACCACATTTGTGCCATAGGCCTTCATCAGTCGAGTATGCGTTGACCCGTAGCTGCCGGTTATCCCCTGTATTACTACCGGTTTCTTGCCAAAGTTCCTGTCTCCCTTCGTGCCAACGAGAATATCAAAGATGTCAAAAGTCTTTTCGATTGTCCGATCTGTCATTTCGCCTTAACCTCGCCTTGCTTCGGCCACCGCGGCCTGGATTGCCTCTTCCACTGTATTGTAGAGTTCCGCTCTGCTGCCGCTCAGCATTTCCTTGGCCTTCTCTGACTCTGCGCCTGAGATTCTGGCATATACCGGAACGCTGATCAAATTATTTCCATAAGCATCCAATATGGCCTGAGCCACCAGGTTCGTTCTTACTATTCCTCCGAAAAGGTTTACCAGAATGGCTTCGATTTTCGAAATCTTGCTAATGACCTTCAGTGCCTCATAGATCGTTTCAGTTGTCGCCCTCCCACCAAAATCCAGGAATGCCCCGGCGGTGCCGCCAGCGTCTGATACCATGTCCAGTGTTGACATTACGAGACCCGCCCCATTTCCGATAATCGCAATGTTGCCTTCAAGCTCGACAAGGGAGAACCCGCTGATTTCTGCCTGCTTTTCCAGCTCGGAAACGTGCTCGTATTTTTTCAGTTCGGGATGTCGAAATATCGCATTGTCGTCAATTATCACCTTGGAATCCAGTGCCAGAAGCGAGTGATCGCCGAGGATGGCCACCGGATTTATTTCGGCCAGCTCGGCTTCTTTCTCACTAACCAGTTTTGAAAGTTTGGTAGTGAGGTCGACAAATGAGACGACGGTCTTGCCGCTGAGTCCTAGCCTGTTTGCGGTATCTTCAGCTGTCTGTGGAGTCAGGCCGTCAAGCGGGACATCAACCATGACCCTATTCGCTGCATTCTCTATTTCAACTCCGCCTTCGGCAGATGCTATGAACGAATAACAACGCTTGCTCCGGTTCAAGAACAGAGACAGATACAGCTCTTTCTTGATATCTGCCATTTCTTCAAGCAGTATGCCCCTGGGCAACTCGCCCTTGACTTCCTTGTGCAATAATTCCTTGAATTTCGGTTCAAGGTCCGCTTCGGTCTTGCATTTGATGATAGCCCCAGCCTTGCCTCTTCCTCCGACCGTGAGTTGAGACTTTAATACGAGTGGATAGCCAAGTTTTTTCCCCGCTTCCAGTGCCTCCTGCAGCGTGTTGGCAAGATATGATCGGGGTATCCTTATGCCGTATTGATCGAACAGTTCTTTTCCTTGGTACTCGAGCAGTCTCATTTCAGCACGAACCAATCGATTTACGTTATTTATAAATCAAATTCCATGATCCCAGCGGCACACATCCTGCTTCAGGGTTCAATGGTAGCCGTGGCTATCCTCTCTATCTCTCTTTCAAAACATTCGGGACACAACATGATGGAGTTGAATTCGACGAGGCTCGGTTGTAGTCTATTGCAGTTCTCACAGGTTGTTCCCATAAAAAGCACCCATTCTATGAGGTGCTAGTATTTGGGGGTTGTGTATTTGAGGCGATGTACCAATTTTCTTCATAACTTGACGTTGTGTCAGAACCACTGACATACTTCAGCGTATATTCCAAGCGTGTTTCTGAAGATGTGGCAATGTCTGGATTCATGCTATACCTTCGAGTCAAGGCAGCAGCCATGGCTGGCATAGGGGCCATCTTTTTCGTATTCGTCCTGCCAAAGCTCGGATAACGAGTAGACCCCGGCAAATTTCTCCGGCTTGACACGGGAATCTGCTGTTTATTGAAGGCTTGAGCAAGAGCATTTCCGGGATGCCTGGCTGTTATTTCACTTCAACGGGCCTTTGATGCGGCCGAGCTCGGGTTATCGCCAGATAGATAAGTGAGGCCGCAGCCAGGCTTGGGATTGTTGCACCGATTGCCGGGAGCTCGGACAGGTGGATCGGCGAGAGCGGCGAAAGTAGGAAACTTAGCAAGGCACCAGATGCCCAGGCGACTATGGCTGGTGCTCGGATCGAATTCGCCCGGCCATAGAGCATCTCTTCAGTGTACTTGCCTCTTCGAACGATGTAATAGTCAGTCAATACTACGCCAAATAATGGAACGAAGATCGCGCCTATGAGGAGTAGAAAGACTTCGTACTGCTGGATTGACACCATCATGGCAAGAATGGTGCTCAAAGCAGTGAATCCAAGCACCAGCTGTTTCTGGCTTAAATGCGAAAATATGTTCTGCGTGGATACGGCAGCAGAATAAACGTCCGCAAACGCATTGTCGGCTTCGTCGACTATCAGGGCGAGCATAAGGAAGCCGAAAAACATCATCTGGATCGCAACCACTATGGCAATTACGTCAAAAGTTCCCAGAAGGACTCCGCCAAAATAGAAAAGTATGTTGGTAAGAGCAAAGCCGATGCAGGTCGCCCAGAGGGCGCTTTTGCTTTTCCGCGCGAATCTGTTGTAATCCGCTACAAGAGGCATCCACGATACCGGCATGGCAATGACTAGATCCAATGCTGAAAAGAATGACATTCCGCTTCCTGGTGACTCAATTATTTCAGCAAGGTTGCCTGAGTTGAGAAGATTGATAATAATGATGACAGAAGTACCATAGGCGATCCAGACTGCAAACTTGCCAAGCCACTGCTTTATGACATTGAGCGGACCTGCTATGCCCAGGAGGGCAACAAGGCCGCCAAAGAGCGCGGCCCACGCGTAGTAGGGCAAAACGCTGCCTGCAAGCATTTCAGCGGCTCGCGCCATTATCATGATTTCAAAAGTGGTCCAGCCGACGAGCTGCATCACATTGAGCAAGGAAGGCGGAAAGGAACCCCTAATACCAAAAGCGGGCCGCATCGCAATTAGCGCGGGTATTCCATGATCACTGCCTATCTTGCCTACCAGAGCCAAAAGCATCGAACCTCCTACGGATCCAACGACTATTGCAAGTATCGCGTCCGTAAAGCTAGCCGCAGACAGGAGGGATCCCGCCGACAGTACAAGGAGCCCGACACCCAGACTCGACCAAAGTACGAAATAGTCAAGGCCGCCCAGCTTTCGGTGTTCGCTTGGCACCGGCTTGATGCCCCACTCTGTAGTCTTGAGCAATGACAGTTGCATTGAAACCGGCTGGCATAATAACTATTCCAAAAGAGGACTTCAAGCCTTATTCTCGTATGATGTAGGGTCAGCTAGCTAATGTGTCTAAGTTAGCTTGCTACCTAGATTAATCCTGACCGCCGTCAGTTTCAGGACGTGCAGATCACAGAGACTGATTCGTTAGAGCCATCAAGAAAAGTCCTTTGCGAGACCCATAGTAGGTATTGCGAATTCACAATTGGGAGCCAAAAGTGCCCGTGTTGCTGCAAGCGGATCTGCCTCTGCAATTACGTCCTCTAGCCTCGTAGAGACCTCTCTCTGCCGATCACAAGCACGCGTTCTCAGCGTTCGTTCTTCATCAGTGGTTGCGTATCTCGTAGCTTGCTTTAGGCAAGCACTTGTCGCAGTATCTCTGGATTATTATTGCATCTTCCATCTGAAACAATGCTTCAGTTGTCGCCACTGCTGCGCAGCTAACGCAAAAGCCTGGAGCATTCTTGGTGCCTGTCGACGCACTCCTAGTCTTGAATGGCTTTAACACGCCCTTGGTAGTCGTTCGTTGACTATATAGCTTTCAGTCCGAGCTTTTGCTATCAGTCCTAGAAAGACTTAATCTATCTGTCGGTTTCCACTATTGTGCTTTGAAAGTCGCGTTGTCGATAGCCGGAAGCGATTCCGGAGGAGGGGCAGGCATACAGGCAGACATCAAGACCTTTGCGGCGCTCGGAGTCTATGGCTGCACCGCAATAACCGCCATTACCGCGCAAAATACTCGCAGGGTATCTTCAATCCTGGAAGTCTCGCCGGAAATGATCGAAGGCCAGATAAGATCCGTGCTAGAAGACATCCCACCCGATGCGATCAAGATAGGAATGGTGTACAGTAGGCGCACAATCGCTACCATAGCTCGGTTGCTCAAAAAATCGCGCGGCCCGGTGGTCCTTGATCCGATATTTGCGGCAGGGACAGGAGCAAAACTTCTGCGTGATGACGCGTTTGCTTCCTTTGTGAGCCAGCTAGTTCCAATCTGCAATCTCGTGACTCCGAACAGGATGGAGGCTGAAAGGCTTGCCGGGATCAGGATAAGGAATGAGGCCGATGCAGTCAGGGCTGCGAGGACTATCAAAAGACTTGGCGCAGAGAATGTCATTGTAAAGGGCGGACATTTCACCGACGGAAAAGTGACAGACATCCTCTTGGATAATCACTCCCGGATTACGCGAATAACGAACTCGCGGGCAGACGTAAAGGAAAGTCATGGTTCGGGCTGCAATTTTTCTTCGGCTGTAACGGCCTACCTTGCCAAAGGCCTACCCATGACAGACGCCTGCAGGTCCGCAAATGAATATGTCCATAACGCGATAGTAAATGCAGTTTCGGTTGGCAGAGGGCTGGTCGTGACAAACCCAGTTTCATCCATCTATAATGATGCGAGCCGTTATCGTACCATTGCAGGGCTACAGCAGGCAGTTGAAGAGGTCAGTCTCCTTGATCGTTTTTTTGAATTGATACCTGAAACCCAGACGAATTTCGTGTACGCGATTCCCGAAGCGAAGGACATTTCGGATGTGGCAGGCGTACGCGGCAGAATCGTAAGGATAGGCAAATCGGCAGTGCCAGCGTCCTTTATCGAATTCGGTGCGTCAAGGCATGTTGCGTCAGCGGTCATCGCATACATGCGCATCAATCCTTCGTTCAGATCGGCGATAAACATCAGGTTCGACTCTAAACTTGTAAAGCTATGCAAATCCTCATTTAGAGTGTCGAGCTACGACAGGATCAAGGAACCTGCTAACGTCAAGAAAAAGGAAGGATCGACTGTTGGATGGGGCACGCAGGTCGCACTCGGGAAAAGACCCGGAGCAGATGTTATCTACCACAGGGGAGACTTTGGCAAGGAACCCATGATAACTGTCTTTGGGAAATCTCCGACCGAGGTGGTCAGCAAGATCAAAACTATACTGAAGAAATATCAATGAATTTGAATCGTTTTACCTTAAATATGGCAAGAGGATCAAAAAAGTGACAGGTAAATGAAGGCAGTAATTCTGGCCGGCGGTCTTGGAACCAGGCTTCAGCCATACACGTTTTTCATTCCCAAACCTATGCTCCCGCTGGGAAACAAGCCTCTGCTCGAATACATCATAGAGTGGATAAAGAACTCGGGCGGGGTTGAAAGAATAGTCATCTGCGTCAGCTATCTTCACAGGACCATTGAGGACTATTTTGAGGACGGAGCGCGCTTTGGAGTAAAGATAGAGTATGCGCGGTCGGAGAGGCCACTTGCAACTGCCGGGCAGCTAAAGACCGCGGAAAGGTTGCTTGACGAGCCTTTTGTATGTGTCTACGGAGATTCGGTATACGAATTCAATCTTCGCAAGATGATAAAGGCTCACAAGGCGTCCAAGGCATTTGTCTCGATGGCCCTTCTTTCCTACTCTACCAGGCTAAAGTACGGATTCATCGATGTGAACGGCCAGGACAGAGTAAAGGCATGGAGGGAGAAACCTGAGATAAGCGGCCTCATAAACATCGGGTGCTACGTGATGGAACCTGATTTCCTAAAGATAATCCCCAGGTCAGGAGCATTTGGTATGGATCACGCCGTAAGAAAGTGTCTGGATCTCAAAAAGACAGTCAGGGGATTCAAGGTTGACACCGGCTTTATCGACATTGGCGACAAGAAATCCTATCTTGACGCCTACAAGGAATATGCGAGCAGGCTGGGCAAGATCTAGATGGCCAGCGTCGCCTTGTTCGAGGACGCACAGTGGCAGAACTTTGCACCCCTAACTCTTACGCGCGCCACGTTTGACGTCAAGGTCGGCGCCAGAACCTATTTCGAGGAATACAGTGAGCCTCCCGAGGCGCTAATCACAAGGGAGTACCTGGCCCACATCACGCTCGAAAGACATGCCCAGTGCTCCGTAAACCCGAGCCGGGTCGACAAGGACACGATATTTGTCAACGGCCTCGTCCACCCCGGAGCCCTTCAGCTCGATCGCCTTGCTGGAATCAATCACACATTTGCGATTACATCTGCCGGCCGGCTGGTAGTGGCAAGGCTTTCAGGAAAGGGAATGGAGTACCTGATGGATTGCGCGAACAAGGGAAAGAGAATTGAAACAAAGAAACTTGACGTCGACAAATCAACAGAGCTGGGAATGCAAGACGCTCACGGCCTTCTTTCAGAGCCCTGGAACATTATCAGTGCGCTTGAAAATTCGCTCGCAATGCAGCTCGCTGGCTCTGCCAGTGAAGTTCAGGTCCAGCTGGGCCCGGGAGTCAGGATAATTGGCAAGGGCCGCGTGATGGTAGGCAAGGACGCCGAGGTAGAAGAAGGCACGGTACTTGACACCACTGCTGGCGGGATCTATATCGGGCCGCAGGCCCATATCTCGCCAAGCAGGATAGGTGGTCCGGCATACATTGGCGGCATGACTCGGGTAAAGCAATTCACCATCATTGAATCAAGCTACATAGGCTACAACTGCAGGGTAGGCGGAGAGATTGAACAGTCGATAGTATCGGATCATACCAACAAGGCCCACGCCGGCTTTCTTGGACACTCGTACGTAGGAGAGTGGGCCAATATTGGCGCCATGACCACGACTTCCGACCTAAAGATGACGTATGGCAACATCAAGATGAACAATGGCAAGGCGAACACCGGACTGAACAAGCTCGGTTCCTTCTTTGCCGACATGTGCAAGACCTCCATAGGAACACTGGTGTACAGCGGCAGACGTATCGGAGTATCGTCTCATTTGCACGGACTGGTTGCAAATGACGTCCCCAGCTTTACTATCTATGGAAAGGGGATCGGAGTGAAAAACGCCGAGCTGCGGCTTGATTCAGCCCTGGAGACACAGCGAAAAATGATGTCCAGGCGTGGGCAGAAAATGACCAAGGCGTATGAGCAGATGATAGAGCATGTTTTCTCTATTACAGCTGCCGAAAGAAGGCGCGCTAGTGCAGGAAAGAACAAGTTCTCCATCTGATGGCTACATGTAGTCGAGACCCTGCTTTTCCTTCCAGAGGCCAAGTCTCTGGTGGAGCCACGGGTAAAAGTTGGCATCTCCGTTCTCAAACTCTTTCTTCACGAGCCGGATTATTTTCTTCGAGACCTGGCCGGGCCTGCCGTAAAGCTGCTTTTTGTGCGAAAGCTGGATTCCAAGGTCGCTGCCTTTCCTGTGGGCCTCCTTTATCATTGACACCATCCATGATGGACTGAGTGGCGGAACGAGAACATTGCTTTTTGCGTCAAACACCGTTTCCGGCCTGTCGGTATTCAGCCTGACCGTAAGCGACATTACCTTTGGAAAATACAGCAGCTCTTCTTGCATGGAACCTGAATCAGTCATCTCTGCCCAGCAGCGTCCGCTGTCAAGAAACTCGATCACATGAGCATACTCCTTCCACAGAGGGGTTATCAGGAACCTCTCCGGATGCTGGTCCGCAAGTCTTTTCAGGCCTGACTGCAGGCCGTATTGCTCAAGAGCGGATGCAGTGGCGTTAAGCATGACAAGAACTATTTTCTTGTCCGTGTTTCTTATAAGTTCAGACAGTGCCCCGATGATGGACTTGAACCGGCGCGGCGTCAGGTTCTCGCGCCGATGGATGTCCATCCTGATCCACTCGTCACGTTCCAGCTGCGGGTAAATGTCAAAGACGCTCTTCTGAGGCTTTTGCCTCCGTTTCATGTGTATGGCGTCAACCACAGAGTTCCCCACGACATAAACAAAGTCCTCCGGATAACCTTCCCTGACGAGATGGTCCTTGTTCAGCTGGGTCGGCGCAAAAAAGAACTGGGTCCCGGCCGAGCAGATCCATGTATCTATCTGTTCTGGAAAGGGCTCCTCTCTTGCCAAGAACCACTTGCCCTCAAACTGGCTTTGGACGAATTTCTGTATTTCAGATCTGGTCGGGTCAGCGCCGGTCCTTAGGTGTCGGATGGTCTGGGGGCTCATTGACCTAAGTCCGGCCTCATTCTGCCCGACCTTTTGACCCATCCCAAACACCCAGGCCAGCGGAGCGATGCCTGCAACCAGGGTATCTCCATGCACGATGGGCAGCATCGGCTCTGCACCAAAATGCTTCTGGCAATAGCGTCCAAAGTAACCGAACTTGATTATCATCTCGCTAGCCTTTTCCATCAGGTCGCCCCTGATCTGAAGGTTGCAGCCCACGTGCCTTCCCAGGTTGAATTCCTCAATCCCAAATCCCAAAACATCGTCGAAATGCTGGCCCGTGTTAATGACAAACACTGGCAGTTTTTCTCTTGCCGCCTCGACTACGAGAGGGGCCTGCTTGTAAAAGTCGGGCTTTGTCCCCGTCACTATTGACAGTATCGGGCTCCTCTGCTTTCGCGCATTCGCAAATACCGAGCCCAGACTCTCGGATACTTTGATGGGAAGGAGTTTCCTTGATACGTCGATCCTTCGCATTGGCACTTTTCCGGTCAAAGGAGATCATCCAGGTTCGTATAGTGGGCCCTTCGACCCGATATAGCCAGCAGGTATCCTCCGACTGCCGCCACTCCCGCGCCTGCACCCAAGAAAAAGTATGGCGCATAGCCAACGGCCCCCACAATGTATTGGTCATCAATCTTTGGAAGCATCAAAGTTGCGACGGCCATACCCGCCATCATGATAACTCCTGAAGCTACCAGGAGCATCCCACCGGTGCGCGTCCCATAAGGCCTGGCCATGCCGTACACAAAGCCGGCCAAAACAAGGGATGGCGCCGCAGAAATAAACACAAACTGCAGCAGCAGGCTGCCCGGCTCGACTACCCTGCCCGGCCCCGCTCCGTCAGGACCGATGAGAAAGTTGAAAAAAGATAGCAATAGAGCGACGAACATTGCGGAGAGCCCGAGCGATGCAAGAGACATCCAGCTCTCAAGCTTCATTGCCAATTCACCAGTGTCCTTTCTTGGTAATTAAATCGTATGGTTACACTATGCCAACCAACCCGGCCAGCTCTTTTCTGCTGGCGGAGCCAAGAATTTCAGCCGACTTTTCCGGCCTGATCTGATTCACATACACTCCAAAGCCCCGCTCAAGCCCTGACCAGGTGCTCAGCTGTGGATATACTTCGATGTGCCAGTGTATCTGGCGGCTGTTCTTTTTTTCTGGAGAAAGGTGGAACGCCAGGTTAAATGGCGGATCCTTCAGAGTCTTTGACATTCCACCCAGAGTGGCTCTCATCATCAGCGCCAGGTCGTTTATTTCCTTCTGGGTTATCTTTGAGAACGAGGTCATGTGCCTTTTTGGATATATCCAGAATTCGTGTTGATATGTTGGCGCCCAGGGGCTGAAGGCCAGAAAGGAGTCTGTCGCCAGGATCTGCCTGGGGCCGCTCGATTCCACGGATATAATGTTGCACGCGGGGCAGCTACCATTTTCGTTCATGAACCTGTGGGATCCTTCGGCCTCCATTTCTATGACGGGAGGAATGCTCGAAAACGTGACTATGTGGAGGTGTGGGTGTGACATGAGAGCGCCCGCTCCGGCTCCGCTGTTCACATAAATCGATACATAAGTAACGCTTTTTTGCGTGTATAGCCATCTCACCCTGTCCTGGATCACCACCAGGACATTGGCCCACTGCTCGACTGAAATCTGTGAAAGGCTCTGCCCGTGCTCAGGCGAAGCAACCACTATCTGGTGATAGCCGTAGGCTGGCTCGCTGTAGAGTGGCTTGTCGCTATACGTAGAAGTAGGAACGGTCGCAACTATTGGGTCCGTGTTGTGAAAAACTCTGACAGACCAGTCGTCAATGACAGTGTCCTCGCTGTCAGAGAGCCGCTGCAGCATTCCGTCCTTGACCACGAGAGCAAGGATCGCGGGTTCGGTCATGGACTCGTTGCCGGGGCAGTAAGGGCACCTGCCCTCTTCCCCACGCCTGTCCAATGCCATCGTCTGGTCGCCAGCGGGCACGACTACAAATTTGTCAAGAACGTAATCTTTGCGAAGATCTCCCAAGCACCATTCTACCCGAAAAATCCTCTATTCCGTTTTAATTAAAGGTTCTGTAGGAACTGATTAGCCGCCAAGGGCGAATTCAAGCGCCTTCAAGCATCGCCCGCAGATGTATTTCCCGGATTTTGCAGTCCCGAAATCTTCAGTCTTTTTTCCTGACTCGTCAACGACTGTACGCAGGCAGTAGGCGCATTGTTCCAAGAGGAAATCCAATAGGCAGTCTTGATATTAAAGTAGCAGGCCAGTTCTGTTCCAACGTTCTCACAAAAATTAAATTGATGAAGTAATGCTTTCGTCGCTGTGAAAGACGTAAAGCTGGTTTACGTTTTGCTCGACGGTATCGGCGACCTCCCGCATCCTGCGCTGAATGACTTGACGCCCCTGGAGGCGGCATTTACTCCCAACCTTGATGCCCTGGCGCGCAACGGTGCTATGGGCAGAGTCATAAGCGTGGGAAAGGGAATTGCTCCACAATCCGATATTGCCGTCTTTAACATGCTGGGATACAGTTTCAAGGATGGCAGTTACGTGGGAAGAGGGGTGATCGAGTCGATAGGCTGCCGGATCGATTTTCGAGACGGCGACCTGGCACTGCGGGGCAATTTTGCGTCCGTTGACGACAAACTAAGGATCGTCGACCGGAGGGCAGGCCGGGTAATCAGCAATGAGGAAGCTGGGTCTGTCTGCAAGACTCTGCGTGAGAGCATCAGCTTTAGCGACAAGAATGCCTCGCTTGCCCTAGAGCCAACCGTTGCCCACAGGGTAGTGATCAGGCTCAGGCATGACAAGATGAAACTGTCCGACAGGATAACAAACACTGATCCGGCATACGACAAAGTTGACGGGATGGGGATCGCGAAATCGACTACGGGAACAATGCGTGTTCAGAAATCAGAGGCTCAGGACAGGAGCCAGGAAGCAAGGATGGCCGCGAAACTTCTTAACGAGTTTACTAGCCAGACGGTCCAGCTCCTGAAAAATCATCCGGTCAACAGGGCAAGGGCCGCGGCAGGAAGGCAGCCGATGAACTGTATCTTGGCAAGGGACTCGGGCAACAGGTACCCAAAAGTCATGCCCATCAGGCAAAGGCATGACATGGAGGTCGGCTGCATCGTGGACATGCCGGTAGAGATAGGCATATCGAAGGTCCTTGGAATGCGAATGTTCCAGGGCGGAGACATCAACGACTATGAAGGAAAAGCAAGGGTCGCCGTCAAGGGACTGGATGAAGTAAGTGCCGTCTATGTCCATATTAAGGGTCCGGACGAATTCGGCCATGACGGGGACGCGAAAGGAAAGAAAAAGAACATTGAAGACATTGACAGGCGCTTTTTCGGGACCCTCAGGCAGGAACTAGAGAATTACACGGCGATAGTAGTTTCAGGAGACCATTCCACTCCCTGTGTCAAGAAGGGTCACAGCGATGACCCCGTTCCTCTACTAGTTTCCGGAGCAAGTGTCAAGCAAGATGGCAGCGCCAGGTTCACAGAGAAATACGCAAAGGCCGGGGCGCTGGGGCTATTGATGGGAGCCGATGTGCTAGATACTGCCGTAAAGATATCAAATGGCTAATCAGGCGCCCATCAGACGCAAGAGGTACCTGCGGTAATAGATCACAAGAACAACTCCCACTATCATTGGCGCTATTCCGTAAAAGTACAGACCAAACGATACCAGAAACAGTCCTACTATTATCATTGCCAGGCCAGCCAGCGGGTTGACGTACTCGAATTCTACCAAGGCAAAAAAATTTATGGTGTGGATCTAAAAAGCATTTTGTCCTGCGATGCAAGTTCTAGACCTGGCGCTTGCCATACTTCCAGAAGGATCAGTGAAAGACGAGGGGACATTCCTGATGCTGGTGATTCTTCTCGGGGCGTTTGTAGGTGTCGCTGTCTACCTGAGGATAAGAAACAGGGGAAAGGAAAAAGGCGATCCCAAAGACTAGATGTGCGCGACCGCCGTCAGTCCAGAGACCAGAGTAGCAAGAATGCCTACGACTGATGGGGGTGCAACCGTGGACCACTCCTCTTGGAGCAGAGGATGGTAGGTGTGGACCGATTTGTCGTTTGTTTTATCACAACTAATGCACTTCCACAGAATGCCTTCGTTGCAAGAATCGCAGTACTCCGTAGCTATCATATCGCCACCGCAAGCCCTACAAAGCAATGATACTTTATCTCCTCGCTTGCTTTTAAAGGATCAGGTAAATGTTGAGCGTGCTTGCGGCACTCTCACTGTGATGGTCATTTTGAATGACATGAGGATATCCTTGCATCTGTTCCTTATCGTTACTTCTGTGACGCCGGACAGGCTGGAAACGTCTCGCTGTAAAATGTTGACGCCTAGCAAGATCGATGCAACGTAAATGTACGCCGCCGCCAATCCATTGGGAGCCTTGCCGTCCGCAAGAAGGTGATCGTCTGTCTTGTGGGCAATGTCGATGGCAAGCCTCTCAACCTTTGTATCGATCTTGGCCATGTTGGCGAGCTTTGAAATGTAGTGGTCTATTGCCATGGCAATGGCAGGTGGCTGGGATTGGGAATGAGGGCTGGTTCCATTTGCTGGCGGTTGTTCGGTAAACACTCCCATCTCCATCACCATGATTCTATAGTATTTCGACGCAAGTTTGGCGGTGGACCTGTCCTGCTTGCTCACTCCGGTCGCTTCCACTATCTCTTCAAGCGATCTTACGACAGAGCATTTTTTGCACGCAAGGTAAATGGTAGCAGCCGCCATGCAGGCTATCGACTTGCCCTTTGCCTCGTGGGTGCTCTCAAAGTTTCTGTAAAGCATTGCTGCCGTCTCGACAAGCAATTTCGGAAGCGACAGCGCTGCGGCTGTCTCGTTAATCTTCGTCAGTACGTTTGAAAGGCGCCGCTCCTGTGGAGAGACGATCCTGCTCCTCAAGTGCCACTTGCGGATGCTATTCATCGTCTCTGCCATCTGGTAATCGATAGACTTGCCCGCATAATCCCTTGAACCATATGCTATCTCTGTGCGAAGGCCATAATCGTGTAAAGCAAAACTCGTGGATCCACTTGCCCGAGTATTCTTGGATTTTTCCTCAAAGTCCGTAGAGTTTGACTCGCGGCCGTAGTCGTCAACCTGGTCCATAACGACGCATCCGCATCTCTCGCAAATGTATTCGCCCTTGCTGTGGTCCTGAATGAGGTTGGACTTGCATTCGGGGCACTGAGTGTAGTACTCTGCCGATGTCATACTCTTCTCACCCTCTTGCGAGACACCGACTTTTCGCGTCCCCGATTTTTCACCGTTCCGCCGCTGAAAACCTTGGCGCCGGCAAGCCTGCCCGTCCTGTCTGTCATCGGGATCACTGAGGCGTAGGGCGCATTTATGGGCCCTATCAATTCCGAGATTCTTCCAACCCTTTTTCCGGCCCCGTCAACCAGCAGCTCTCCGGCTTTTATTCCGGCCGACTCCGGATTGAGCCGGACAATAAGTCTTCCACTTTTTGCAAGATGCATGACCTCCCCTATCTCCCCCACTTTGGTAAACAGCATTGTGGATAACTTGCTATCATTCGCTTCTGTCAATAATTCTTTGTATATCGATAAAGAAGATTCTTGCTGTTTCTATGGAAAGTTCTGACGTCATCCTATTTTTTCGATGATGGCCCTTTCTGCTTTTTTCTCTGCGACAACTTGTCGGCCACATCCTTTATCACCTGCGATTTCTTGATCCCCTCCTTCTTTGCGACCATGACGTACCCGGACTTTGTGAACGATCTGCGCGGAAACTTTGCGTCGTTCCTTATCTCCTGATCTGAAAACACAAAGCCGGCGGCTTTTGCTGCGTCGGCTAATTCCTGTACCGTCGGATCAAAGACCGCTTTGTCGTGATGAACTTTGCGACCCTGCCGTCTCTTGAGGTTCTTGTTGAAATAATCGAGCCAGAGAATAACATGGTCATAGTCTTTCAATGCGATCCGCGTAAACTACTCGACAGCTCATTAATAAACTGAAGCGAGTTGCCTGTGCGGATTGAGATGATTAGATTGACAACGGACATCAGAAAAATTCTAAGCTAAATGTGAAAGAGCCGAGATTGCCTTCAGGGTCTCTGGCAAATCAAGATGGTCTGTCAGCTGTGCTCTTGACCAGCACGGCGTTGACTACTCCGTCCTGTCCCGGTCGTGACATTACTCTTGCAGATCCGCTTTCCGTTTCTATCATCGCTCCCTTGCTGATTACGCCCCTTCTCTCATAGTCCCGGTTAGCAGGGTTCTTTGTTACCCTCAGGATCTTTGACTTGACTGACTTTCTCGATTCAGGGTCAGTAACGTTGGCAAACTCGGCGGTCTTGAAGGCCGCCTTGACGTTATTGCCTCTCGTCCTGCGCGTGACTATTTGAGTTGGCCCCGCGACAGCTTCGTTTGGATACCGGTCAATCTCGAACTTTCTCCTCCCCCGCATGGCCACCTTGCGGCCGCCCGTCAGTTTTCGCCCTGCAAGGTTCTCTATCGACTTGCGCATAGCAGTCCAGAGAGTAATTCCCACTCTAATTAAGACTTTTCTGGAGAGGGAATCTGCTGAGGCGGGGATCGGGAGACTGGTGGTTTCTTGTTTGCTGTGGCCACCAGCTTGCTTTTCATCGCGCTGATATCTGCGATTCCAAAATAGTCCTGAAACTTTTTTGTGGTGCGGTACACCTTGAGCCGGCCCAAGGATTCGTGCTCTATGAACTGTAATTGTTCGAGCTCTTTGACGTGGGTATAGACCTGGCTGCCCCTTATCTGGACGAGTCTCTTTGATGTCACTGGCTGCTCGTAAGCGATGTAGGAAAGCGTCTTGAGTGCTGCCGATGCAATCACCGGGTGCTGAGCAAATTTGCGTATCAGCGGTGTAAACGCTGGCTTTAACTGGAAGACAAAGTTTCCGTCATCCAGCTGGGCAATCTCTATAGCCTTGAAAACAGACCTTGACTTTCTTATCAGGTCGTTGACAACTCTGAGGGTCTTCTCCTTCGAGGTGGTCCCCGACGCCCTTATGAGCTCGTCCACCGACAAGGGCCTGCCTGCCGAGTAGAGAGCCGCCTCCACCCGTGCGACCACTTCATCTTCTGGAAGGGATTCGCGCAAGACAGCGGTACTGTTCATTTTATTGATTTATTATCTTATTGCCGCGCGGGTTCTGGGGCGGGAGGCGCAAGTGTTATCTTTACGTCGTCGGAATCGTCTGGCTGTTCCAGTTCTACCTTTGCTTTCATGGCAAGGTACAGCATAGCGATAAAGCATCTTGCCATTTCCACTGGCTCCATCTTGCTGACCAGCGCCTTGAACATCAGGATCCCATCCGCGCTGACAATGTCCATTATCATCTCCTCGTAGCCCTGGATGATCTTCTCAAACTTCACCAGGTACTGATCAAAGTCAAAAGTCTGGACCGGCTCGAGCTCTAACTGCTTCTTCTTTGGCCTTGGATGCGCTAGCTCCATTACCATGTTCTCGAGCATTTGCAGTAGATCCTCGACTGAAACAGGATAAGTGGATTCAATCCTGAATGGGAGCTCCACCGGGTTCAGCTGAGGGACGGGCAGCTGATTCGGATCCTCTATGCTCCTCTTCTGCATCGCAATCTTCTCAAGTGCAAAAATGCTCTCGACCTTTAGCCGGTAGATCATTGACGACGACACGGCTGCTATGCCGCAAATCCTGAGGTCCTTGTTCCCAGTGGCATCAATTATTCGGATAAACATTTCCAGGAGACCTGCGACATCTACGCTCCAGACATCTTTTCTCACAAGGAGAGAGGGGTTGAAAAGCAGGTTCAACGGCGGCTGCGCCATCGACTTTTTGCTGTCCGCCTGTTCTCCCTCTTCAGCCGACAATTCCTTCTCAAATGTTTCCGAGTTGGATATAATACTTGCTTGTGAAGCAAATTTCGTGCGCAGGTTAGTTCTGAATCGTCGGTACTTGCTGCCTGCGGGCAATAAAGACCGGCGGATCCGGAGCAGCATTTATTTTGTTCTTTTGAACCATGCGGAGTAGGCAGATGGGCAAGAAACGTGCCAGCCGCATTGTGACCTTTGGAGGTATTGGTGTAATTGCCGCAGTCGTCGGGTTCATGATCTTTCTGCAGGTTGAAAACACCAGGAACAACGAATTCAAAAAGTCGATAGATGCCATAGCCACAGAAACGATATCACTGACTCGTGAATATCAGGCTGAAGAGGGCAAGTGGACAGACAAACAATATGACAACGCCACGATGATCATAAAGATTGATGCATATTCGCCGCGTTATCAGGACCTGATTGACAGGGCAAATGCCGTGGAAACCCCTGCAAAATATGCCGTAGCAAAGGGCTTTCTGATAAAGTCAATAGAATCCGAAAAGCAGAGCAATGAGCACTTTCGGAATCATCTTCAAACCGGCGATCCGGAGGAATATGAAAGATCCGTGGATCTATTTTCCATGTCGCTGCGGTACAGCGCGGAATACGATGCCGCCATAGGCGCAGCAGGCTGATACCTAGGTTTTAATTGAGGTCTGCTAGATGTCGTCATGCTGGGCCCATAGTTCAGCTTGGATAGAATGGCTGCCTGCGGAGCAGTTGGTCGAGGGTTCGAGTCCCTCTGGGCCCGCTAATTTCTATCAGGGTCGGTGTCATTTTCCTAGTTTTCTGGCGATCATGTTTTGTCATTGACAGTATGAACAGCCCCGACCCTGCGTTCATCTCATTTAAAGCTGGTTGCGTGTTTTAATTACACACACAACCGTTTAGATTCTTTCTCATGAAAATACTGTCTATCTCATGGGAGACCTGGAATCGAGGACACCGAAGCAATCTACCAATAGAAACATTCCTAGGATACTGCTGGGGCTTACCCTTTCAATACTTCTTGGGGCTTCAGCCATTCCTGCATCGTACGCTGCTGAAACCTTTAGACACTTTGACGGCAATAACTACATTGAAGTGCCCAGTTCGTCAAATCTTCAACTTGCCCAGTTTACTCTGGAAGCAAGATTTAGAATAGCAGACAATCTTGCCGAGCGAGGATACATCGTCAGCAAGAGTGCGAGCGATGACGGCAACGTCCACCTGGACCACAACTATGCGCTTTATGTAACCAAGCTCAACAAGTTGGGAGGAGGTTTCAAAGATACAGAAGGTGTGTACCACTACATCTATTCCGACGCCTTTTCACTGGGCGAGTGGCACGTAGCCAAGCTGGTCTATGACGGTACTGAGCTCAGAATGTATGTAGACGGCGTCCTTGCGAACGCCAGCAAGATAGCAAAGAATGCCGACACGACTAATGCCGGTCCTCTGCGCATCGGAACAAACGCTGAAAAACTTGACACCTTTTTTGTCGGAGATCTCGATCATATCAAGGTCATGGATCGCAGCACGTACAAGGTGAGGTACTACAATAACTTTGACAGCGATGCGTCTCCACCACCGCCACCGCCGCCACCAGCTGAAAACAACTCACCGGACGCTGTCAATGATTCATACTCTACACTGAAGAATACAGGAGCGTCGATAAGCGTCCTGGCAAACGACAGCGACCCAGACGGCGATGCACTGACTGTGTTATCGGTAGCGGACCCGCCCAAAGGCATAGCAACAAAGAAGGCCGACGGCACTGTTTCTTACACTCCTAATACGGGCTTTGTAGGAACTGACTCGTTTTCTTACAAGATATCAGACGGTAAGGCAACGGACACAGCCATTGTTTCGGTAACTGTGAGCGACATCACGGTCCCTCCACCACCCCCACCGCCACCTCCTCCTCCACCCAGCACCGGTGATTGCTCCGACATGTCCATGAGCCAGTTGAGAGGCGTGGCATTCATGGATCCGATCCTCTCTAGAAATGAGAGGGGAGGAGCGTTCAGTGCAAAGCCAGGCTATGTAGAGGAGAGCTTGCAGCGCATCCACTCGTACGGATTCAACTTGATCAGGGTTCCATACTACTGGGAATCATATGTGTACAATCCAACAGACTTTATGAACGAGCTGGACCTGATAGCAAGGACTGCCCAGGCCAACGACATTTGCGTGGTATTTGACAACCACCACTGGTTTACGTCGAGCTACTGGAATACCTACATTGGCAAGTCCGGACAGGCCATCGGATTTCCCTCGTTTGTAGTAAAGAGCTTCCCATCAAAGGCGACCTACTATGAGACTGCAGGACCCTTCTGGGAAGCCCTGCTAAGTAACAGTCTGACCATTGATGGCAGAAAGATTTGGGACATCCAGGCAGAATTCCTGACCAAAGTCGTAAACAAGGTCGACAAGTATGAAAGCGTGGCAGGCTATGAAATACTGAACGAGCCACACTTTTGGTCAAAGGATCAGTACGAAAAGCTAGGTAACTACAACACCTACATGGCACAAAAGATCAGAGCGATTTCGGACAAGAAAATAGTCTTTGACAGGGAAACGACAAAGGAGTTCATGAGAGATCCATCCCTGGAATACAAGATCGTGCCGCGTGGAATTTCCAACCTCGTATACGGGCCGCACCTATATTCACCACCAACTGCGACTGGCGGAGGAGCAAAGCAGCTTGACAACATAAAGGAATGGTCAGAGGAATGGGGAGTGGAGATCATGATAGGAGAATTTTCTGCCCACAGCCAAGCCGACATGAACGCATTCCTCAAGGCGTGGAAGGATGCTGGGTTTGGCTGGACTTACTGGAAATGGAGCAGGGCAACTGGCACTGGAGCGGGTCATCTGGGCAACGTTGTCTTTGAGAGCGACACGGTACCAAAGACAGAAGCTCTGAAGCAGCTGCTGAGCGCGTACAGCACAGTGTACTGACCGGAAAGGGCCAGGTATCAAGCCAGTTGCGATCAGAGTCGAGGTCACCCGACTCCGCTCACCGCCACAACATCTTGGCTCAGTCTTTTTATTTCTTGAATTTCCTATCTTTTTACTGACAGAACCTTGACAGCGTGCTCGTATTCCTTTAGGGTGTTGATTGGTACCCAGTTCTTTGTCTCTATGAACATGCTGGCGAGCTTTTGCTCGCTGGCTAGATGCGGCATGACAACTGATTCAAACTCGATTGGGCGCGGGTCTTCAAGATCGATCTTTTCATTTATGATGTCATAGACTTCTGGCTCAAAAGCATACATCCCTATCGATGTTGGCAGTCTTACCATTGGCTTTTCGGTGAATTTTCCTATGACTCCCTGCTCGTCAACTTCGGCCACTCCGTAGGGGTATTCTGTGCCGGGAACTAGAACTATGGTTGCCGACGTTGCCTGCCTCCGCATAGAATCTGCGTGGTGCATTAACAGCCTTGAAAATATTCTTTCTTCGAGGACAATGTCGTCTGGAAAAACGACCATGCATCTCTTGGTCCTGTCAATCTTGTTATTGATAATTGCGTACTTGAATGCCTTGCCCTTGCCCCAACCTATCGCGTTTGCCGGGTCGATGCTGTACGTTGCTTTAATGCCGTACCTGCTTCCGTCGCCGACATGATCTACGACCATTTCAGCCTTGTGTCCGAGCAGGAACACAAAGTCCCTGAACCCTTCCTTTGTCAGGGATTCAATGCACATGTCTACGAGTTTCTTGCCGGAAATTTCAAGCAGGCATTTTGGAACCTCCATTCCAAGCCTCTTCGCCCTGCCGCCTGCTATTACAATGACCTGCGTTCGTTCAACCAGGTCGTCAAACCATTTCTTCATTGCCATCGCAGCTCATTGCCCCTTAATGTCAGTGTGTGCCACCTTCTTTAGCTGTTCGATGTTGTGCACCGGACCCGGGTCTATCCCCCTAGAGATTGCCAGATATACGCTGACAAAATCACCCAGATAGCACAGCGACAGCAGTCTTGCAAGTTCGGATTTTCCCTTCGTCCAGAGGTCGTAAACCTTCGCGCCTTTCACCTCTGCCAGACGCTTTGCGGCCTCGACTTTTGCGTCTATCCCCTCCTCGTGTTCTCGAACAGAGTCCCTGAGCAACAGCAGCGCATAGTCCTTCACCTGTGCATTGTCAGGATGATGCCATGATTCAATTTCATTGTGGAGTAGTTCTGGAAGGACATCTGTGTAGCAGTGGGCCTTTGCATTTTCATTAATCTGCTGTTTCCACCTGAGGGCCACGACGTCGGTAAACTCGCTTTCTCCGTAAACGACTGGAAACCTGCCGAGAAGCGCAAGGGCGAGCAAGCGCGCCGGATTGCTGCCCTGTGGGACACCGGGTCCGCATTGCTTCTTAACTTCTCGCAGAACCGCCAAAACTTCCGCGATATCCGAATCGATGGAATGTCCGATTCCAAGTTTATGAAGAGCACCCAATATGGCCACTAACATGTAGCCCAGCGTCGCTCTCGGAAAGCCGTTCTCCGGCACAGAGATCCACGGAATATTTTTTTTGGCGCAAATCGCACCGAGCTCGTATGACGATGTCATGACGAGGTTCTTTGCGCCTGCAGAAATAGAGCTGTTCAAAGCATCAAGCGTTTCGCGTGTCTTGCCCGAGTATGTTATAGAAACTACGAGGCTATCGCCGTTTACAAAACGTGGGAGTTTTGAGCTCTTCTGCACATAAATTGGAATGCTCTGGTTCCTCAGCAATACCTTTACAAAGTCGCCAACCACTCCCGAGGCACCCATGCCCATGATGACAATGTTGGCAATTTTCTCTTCAGAAAACTGGCTTGGCATCTTGTGGCCATTTAGCGAAGCGTATGCCAGCAGGACCTGTGATGGAAAATCAGAGACTTTCTGGAGCATCTGTATAGTATCCTCTTTGAGTGGTACCGTAGTCAACTAACTCAATGCAATCCGACATGGAAATAAGTCACTATGGATTATCCGCGCCCGTGTACTGTATTAGATGTTATAGAGCAACTGGAAGTATCTTTTTACCTACTTTCCAAGTCATGATAACTTGTGCATACAGTCTGTGTTGAGGTTCTATAGTGCGCTGCCAGAGCCGGGTATGCGAAGCAGGCAGGTTTGCCTCTCGTATGAGGGCGTTAGCGAGGTTCTCGTATTGCGGAGGTCGCCAGGCTATCGAGTGGTCCTATTCCTAAAGAAAGCAAATGCTCCGAGCGAGGCCAGCGTGGACGCGACCAGCGCCAAAGAGCCAATTGGAGACTCGGGCAGAACAAAGAACGAAATATCAAGGGTCACTTCCACAACTTTTCCATTCCCGAAATCGGCTTCAACCTTCCACGTCCCCTTCTCGTCGGACATGAATATGTCGGATGCTGATCCGCCAGCAAGAGCGACGGTGACGGTCCTGTCGACAACATCGCTCGGGTCTATCCACCTGAATATCACTTCGGTTACATCAGGATCATCGGTTGTAGCCACTGCCTCAAGCTCGTCGCCTACCGACGCGACAAGGTCAGAAGCCGCGATACCTTCGAATAGATCTAGATTGTAGCTGTGTTCGCCGCTACCTGAAACCAGAGTCCTGTCAAATTTTACGTTGTAGTTCCCATCCGAAGTGTCAGTCCATATAGCGAATACCCTGTCTGCCGGAATGGACGATGCCAGCACGTCGTAATCGCCAGTGTAAAACGATCCGAGGTTGGCGTTGAAAAAGCCCGAGATTGGAGTTGAAAGCCAATCGCTGTCAGATTCGCAATCTCCTCCGGCTTCAGACAGATCGCAGTAATAGTTCATTATCTGCCATGTGGGATTTCCAGTGCCGGACCTGTCCCTCGCCATTATGTGGATTGTCCCTCCGTCTCCTTCCGGATCGAATATCGTGATGGACGGATGCCACTGGTCTGCCGTATCAACCGGTGATGCGGCAACAGGATCGCTAAAGTCGCAACTCGAATCAGAACACGAGTCTGCTCGGGTGTACATCACGTCTCCTCCAGTCACGGTGTTCCTTTCGGCGTAAACTATGTGAACTCCTCCGCTTGCGTCTGTGGCTACCCTCGGAAAACTGTCGACCCTAAAGTCATCGGGCTGCGTATCCGCATCGTCTCCGTCCAGGCATCCGTTTGCGCTGTCACAGATGGCGAATCGGTCAAAAGTTGCTACCGTAAATGTAGGGCCAAAGTTGGTGCCTCCGTCATCAGAAAATCTGAGTCTGATGGCGCCGGTGCCAAGACTCGTCATCTCCATCCACGCCACGTATATCTTGCCATCCTGGTCAACCGTGACGTAGCATCCCTGGATAAAATTGCCATTCCTTGCCCCTGCCACGCTGTCCAGTGTTACTACTGGACCGAGGACCGGCGCTGCCTTTCTTACCTGAATTTTGTCGACCATTGGAGTAGTTGAGCCGAAATCGGTCCAGCATACATACAGGTTGTCCTGAAATGGACTACTGTCGCTGTCATCGACGGCTGCCCATGGCTTATCATTAAAGCCGGATGCGCCAGAAGCAATGACCACAGGCGCGCCCCATGTATTGCCATTGTCAAGGGATGCCCTGTATCTCACATCCGTGGTGGAATCGAGAGCAGCTGCGACAAAGTAAAACTTGCCAGCGCTATCAACCAGAACTATTTGGTTGAATGTAAATTCGCCCGGTGAACCCCAGGTTCCCTCGTCAATCCAGCTGGTCCCCATGTCGTTAGACCTGGCGATTCTTGCATTAAAGACTCCTGTAGAGTCGTCGTTGAATCCAGCGACTATTTTGTTTTCGTTGTTAGGGTTGACCGCCATGGAGGCCTCTGACGGGATTGCATTTATCGCTCCGTCATACACCAGGAAGTCTGTTGCAGATTCCCAGATGGTGCTTGTAGAACTGCCGGCAAATGTAGAGGCAGCCCTGCTTTGCGATGAAACCGGTGCCGCCGTCAACTTGCCCATCTTTTTCGTCAGAAAGTTGATCATCTTTGCCTTTTCTTTACCAACGCGCTTTGTGACTTCCTTGTCTATTTTTTCGTCAGTATCTTCGTCTATCTTTTTTGCGGCGGCAATGTTGAAAGACGTGAAAGGTAGCATCATCAGTAGCAACCCGGCGAGCGCCGCAGCTATGATGAGCCTAGAGCCTGATCTAGGAAAGACGTCCTTCATCGAAAATGCAAGACCGGTCTGATCTTAAAAGGGGTGTGTATTACATGATAAGAAATTGGTGTTACTGAACTGTCATATCCTTCGAATCGCATGCCAATTCGCTACGGTCGCAACCTCGCGGGAAAATCGGTGTGACCAGACCTCGCAGCTTAACCATCCCATCCGCTACTCAGAATGGAGGCAGCCTCTAGAAGCAGCGTGAAATTTCGATGACCTTTCCACGATTTCGCGGTAACGGACTGCCGCGGGCCTGATCGAGAAAATTCTCCCGCAGCTTTCGTCTATATGTACTTTGTAAAGTCGGATTCACTACACACATCTCGATTTACCGCTCTCAAGCTATTCTCAATTCGTCTCAATGTCTCAAGCGCGTAGAATCCGAAGACGATCTTCTCGGGACGCGCATGAGAGCTCACCCCTATCACGCTTCTACTCAAAACAGAATCGTACTCGCAACAGGCGGAATCGGATTCGGACGCCGGACATTCAGGACGACTTGCCAGAACATGCCGAAGACGCTTTTGCATTTGACAATGCACTTCAAGCCACCTCGCTTCCTCGCCTACATTTCAGACTTGCAGCGAAACCGCGCTTTGTTATCACTTCTCTCGCGATTTCTGCTGTTATGACGATCTTGATCGCAACCATTTACACCAGTGTGGAACCCGGATCCTGGCAAGACGGATTGAATTCAATGATGAACGACGTGTCGATCCTTGGCGGCGTAAGTCAAGGTGAACGTTCCTTGTTCGCGAAGGCTGACCCAGGTCCGCTGCTGAGCGATTCCAATACTATAATCGCAGAGGCGACCGGCGCACTCACGCAAGTTTCACTAGTCGCTCCGATAATTCTGCACAAGTCCGGTTCTGTTCCTGTCATCACCAACGACGCGCCGTCAGGGGGCTTTCCTGTTGGTACTACCATAGTAACGTGGACTGCGACTGACGCGGCTGGGAATAGCGCTACGATTTCCCAGAATGTAAGGATAGTTGATACCACGCCACCTACGATAATCGCACCGCGGGATGGCCTGCATTATGTTGACGAGGGTACGGAATTTGCAGTAGTTGCTCTGGGTAGCCCGGATGTTACCGACATTGCTGACGCATCTCCTGTCATCACCAACGACGCGCCGTCAGGGGGC
>DATBMW010000084.1:0-5823 GCA_036554645.1 Nitrososphaera sp. | reverse complement strand
GAGGAATAGATCTTGGCGTACTCTGATCCGCCCAGCATTGCGGCTAGCAGTCCACGCCTCTCGTGATAGCCGGACTCGATGACTTTGGCGCTAAGCTTGCCACTGGCCTTTCTGATAGCGCTTCGCGCCAGAGACCAGTCCCCATCCCACGCAATGACTGCAAAGCTGCCGAACTTGACAGTCTGAAGCGAATATCCAGCGGCCCTTGCTTCGAACTTGCTATCGTTCTTTTTTGCAAAAGCGTTCATCCACTCGATTGCAACCTTAGCCTTGCCATCCTCCACTCCAAAGTTGTCAGCCCCGGCCAACTCCAGATAGTCCGACCCAGAGCATGCATAAAAACTTCATATCGGACACCCCTGATCCATTCGTCATGTCCGAGTCGGAGCCAAGGTCGTTTGCATGCAAAAAGTGCGGACAGCCTTTCATGGCCAGGCCACCTTACGACGGGTACAACACCGCGCTGGCCAAGCCATGTTCGATCAAGGATCATGACGCGGCGCAGCTATACGAGTGCGAAAACTGCAACCACAGAAACGTTCTCTACTGGTGCCGGCGCAGGTAATTGCATGGTTGTTTCAGGATAATCCGTTGGACAATGCTGCCGGCCAACGCAAAATTCGACACGTAAAAATAAAACCGGTTGAAAGATCGGCCTGTGCGGGCCTTTGTTGCGGTAGACGCGCCGGGCAGCGCTGCTCTTGTCAGCCTGCAGACCGAAATAATCTCCGCGACCGGCTGGAGCCAAAAAGAGGTAAAGCCGGTTGAGGTCCAGAATTTTCATTTCACGATCATCTTTCTTGGAGAGATAACTGATGCCGATTTAACGCGCGTTGAATCCGGATTGGCCAGCGTGGATTTTGAGCGCTTCCCGCTGTCATATTCCGGAGTCGGCGCCTTCCCAAGACCAGAAGCGGCCAGGATAGTCTGGGTCGGAGTCAGGGAGGAAGAGGGCAGGCAGCTTGCCAGTCTCGCAGAGAAGGTGCATTCCGCGCTTTTGCCTTCTGGATTCAGGCCCGACAAACCATTCTCACCTCATCTCACAATATTTCGAATCAAGACCGGCCGGCCGGTAGACATTACTGCTGTAGCCAGAAAATATGAGGGAGGTAACATTGCCGGCGGTATGATAGACAGCGTTCATCTGAAAAGGAGCGAGCTCAGGCCTTCGGGTCCGGTTTACTCGAACGTTTATACCGTAGGGGCAAAGAAATGACAGCAAAGTTGCACGACATCACAACCGTGGCCGCCAGAGCCCTGAGCCTGTGCGAGCCTTCCTCAAGCGAGATCAGGCGCCTCGAAGCTACGGCAAACGATGTAATGCAGCTGGTCAGGAAAGAGACCGCGACCTCGAACGATGTTGTCGATGTCGTCTTTGGAGGTTCATTCGCCAAGGGCACCTGGCTGCACGGGGATGCCGACATTGACCTTTTTGTAAAGTTCAGGCCATCAGTGGACGAAAAAAAGTTCGAGCAACTCGGGACGGGCATTGGGCTGCGGGCCCTAAGGAATCACGGCCCGGAGCTTCGGTATTCTGACCATCCCTATGTCGAGGCATTCGTTAATGGCGTTCGAATCAACGTCGTGCCCTGCTACGATGTCGAGCAGGGCAAATGGCAGAGCGCTGCCGACAGGTCTCCCTTCCACACCCAGCTGATCCGCGAAAATTTCGACGACCTCAAGAGAAGTCACGCCAGGCTCCTGAAAAGGTTCCTAAAGTCAGCCGGCATTTACGGCGCGGAAATTGCAGTTGGCGGATTCAGTGGCTACGTTTCTGAAGTCCTCGTACATAGATTCGGATCCTTTGAAGGGGTGCTGCAGGCAGCCGCGGCGCTGAAGGAACGGCAGGTCATCGCGGTCGGTGACGTTTACGACGCTGACGTTGTCAAGGGATTTCACAGCCCGCTGGTCATCATAGATCCCGTGGACGGCAGGCGAAATCTCGGGACCGCAATATCACCGGAGAATGTGGCCAAGTTCGCGCTTGCCGCCAGGGCATTTATCCAAAAGCCATCGCTCAGGTTCTTCAGGCTGCAGGAACGGGCGGCGATGTCAGGCGCCAGGACCCTCCTCCCCAATGTACTGATAGTCGAAATCACCCACAGAAAGAGGAGCCCGGACACCGTATGGGGCCAGGTAAAGCGCGCAATGAACGCCATGGCAAAGCAGCTGGAGGTAGAAGGCTTTGCAGTTCTGAGGAGCTCGTGCATCACTGATGAAGAGAGCCATGCTTCGTTTGCCTTCCTTCTCGAATCTTTGACGCTGCCCCGGTTTGTGAAAAGGAAAGGTCCTGAAGTATTTCGAAGAAAGGATGCGTCGAGCTTTATTGCAGGCGCAAAATCCAGGCCGCACGTAACCTGGATAGACAGAGAGATGAGGATTGCGACTCTGGTTGACAGAAAGGCTACGGATGCCAGGCAATTCGCAAAGTCGCTTTTCCGCGACCGCATCGAAAACAGCGGCATTCCACGGGAACTCGTCGCAGACAGGAACAAGATCCGAATTTATAGCGGAAGCGACAGGAAAATAGCCGGTCTGGCGAAAAAAGTTGTCGGCGAAGTTGTCATCACAGAGCATTTCATCGGTGGATGAGCTCGACCCAGAGTCTTCCAGGCTTATCCCGATCATATGTTACCCGCGGTTTTCTGACGCCGAATATTCTGAAAGGATGGCAGAGATAAAGTCCCTGGGCGTGACGGCTCTCATTGTTGGCAACGGGAGGAGCATCGTGAACGGGATAAGCATTGCAGGCAAGGGATGGGTCGGTCTCGTGCTGAAGGCAAAAATCGGCGACAGGACCTGCGCGCTAAAAATCCGCAGGGTCGATGCGGACAGAAAAGACATGGCAGCTGAAGCTAGAATTCATGCAATGGCAAATGATGCCGGCGTCGGGCCGCGCCTCTTCGGACATACAAAGAACCTCATCTCGATGGAATTTGCGGATGGGCCCAGCATTGCAGAATGGATACGCAGTGCCTCTGCCGCTGACGCGCGCAGAGTAGCCTTATCTGTGCTTTTGCAGTGCCGGCTTCTTGACAAGGCGGGAATCGATCACGGGGAGCTGAGCAGGCTCGGCCGCCACGTAATAGTCACCGATGATTCCCCATGCATCATTGACTTTGAGAGTGCGAGTGCTTCAAGGAAAACAAGCAACGTGACTTCTGCTGTTCAATCTCTCTTTTTGTTTGGAACAGTCGCAGGCCACATGCGGAAAATGCTCAGTGTCGACAATGCCAGGACGATCAGCGCATTGCGTGAGTACAAGGAGAGCCCTACGGACGCCGGCTTTGCCCGCGTAGTTGATACCCTGCCGATATAGATTATTAGTCCGAAGTTCGTTAAATTGTCGTTTGCAAGAGCACCACATCGAGCTGCGCAAGATAAAGGACGTCAACCTTCAGGGCGGGATAGTCGTGGACGGCTTTCCAAGCATTGGGCTTGCCAACGCAATAGCGTCAGAATGCCTGGTCCACTCTATCAAGACCGAATTCGTGGCAGCTATGGACTCGCCTTCTTTTCCAGCACTTTCTGTAATTCGAAACTCTCTCCCCAATTTCCCTGCAAGGGTCTACGCCAATGAAGAGCTAAAGGTAGGCATCTTTGTTTCAGAGCTCAACCTTGACCCATCGCTGTACCGGCCGGTCGCAGACACGATGCTGCAGTGGGCGGCTGACGCCGGATGCAAGCTCGTGATAAGCGCCGCGGGAATCCCCTATGACAATTCTGAAGACAATGCAAAGGCCGAGCAAAAGGTGTTTGCCGTAGGGAGCACAGAAGAAGCGCTAAAGAGGGCGGCTGACGCCGGGATTACCAGTCTGGATAACGGATCGATAGCAGGCATCCCCGCGATTCTGCTCAACGAGGGCAAATGGAGAAACATCGACGTCATCGTTCTTCTTGTCAGGGTGCTCAAGGACGCTCCAGATTTCAGAGCCGGGGCTGCAGTCGCCGAAGTGCTGGGCAAGCTTGCCCCGGGAGCATCCTGCGACATACCTTCTCTGCTCAAAGAAGCCGAAGGAATGGAGAGGACTCTAAAGAAAATAAGAAGCGAGCAGGCAGCCGAAGCGATAAAGCAGCAAGAGATGTATGGCTAGGCGACTCGGGAACCCAAAGGCAGAGAGCCACCTGTCGGCTGCAGACCCCCGCCTTGCGGCGATTATCTCGTCGGTGGGGCGCTGCGAGATCAAGATAAGGGATGGCCCGTTCCAGTCGCTTGCAGAAGCGATAATCTACCAGCAGCTTGCGGGAGCGGCCGCAGACGCTATCTATGGAAGGTTTGTAAAGATCTACCGGGGACATTTTCCAAGCCCAGAGCGGCTCATCGCCACAAGCGATGAAAAGCTGCGCGCGGCCGGGCTCTCGGCGCGCAAGGGAGAGTATCTAAAAGACCTTGCGTGGCACATCGCTGACGGGCGGATCAAGCCCCGCCTGCTGCATTCCATGACCGACGAGCAAGTAATTGAGCAGCTGGTAAAGGTAAAGGGGATAGGGAGATGGACCGCGGAAATGTTCCTTATATTTTGCCTTGGGAGGCCCGACGTGCTGCCTGTGGGCGACCTAGGCCTGCGCAAGGCGATTCAGCGGACGTATTCTCTGGGGGACCTTCCGACAGAACGACAAATTCAGGATATCGCAAAATCATGGAAGCCGTACTGCACCATAGCCACGTGGTACCTGTGGAAGTCGCTTGAAAAATTCAAGAGTATAGGATGACTGGCGCCACCACTATGCGAACAGCCGAGCCAACAGGATGTAGGCCAATTTTAGACACGTATAGCTTTATATAATAAAATCCAGATCCCAATTCTGTATGTCTAGTCGGGTGCCGAAAAAGAAAGATAATGTCAACGCACCGCTATCGGAGAGATACCAGAATATCATCGCAAGGAATCCTCAACTCTTTAAGGACTTGGCAGATTCACCACTTTAGAACGAACGTAATCTTCAACTTTCTGAATAGATTGTAGGGTCATTCTCAAACTTGTAGATGGTCCTGGGTAATAGATCGTTTAATTCCTTCCTCGCCACATCACCCTCAAGTGGTAGGTCTAAGCCGTTCTTGTTCAGAAAATCTTCGGTAACTATAAGCGCAACTTCCTTATTCCCATCAGAAAACGCTTGGGTATAGGAGATGCCGGCCAGTAGTTTGGCGGCACGAACTATCGCCTTTTCTCTTTGGTTCAGGTTCCTGTCGACCCATCGCAAGCTATCAAAAACGTTGTAGAGCCTCTGGCGCTCTACACCAAAACTCTGACCCCTCTTTGATACAATATCTTTGTTAATCATGATTATGTCTTCAATCTCCGAGTGTATGTCATCTTCCGATTAGGACCTACCATGGATGTTCTAAGCTATTCCTGGTGCTTTAACTCAACATAAATGACTTTGTCATTGCCATCTCTCTATCAGAAATGGCACTTGATGATATGATATTACTTCCAAGCCATATGTGAAAGAAGTGCCAAAGAAAAAGCTGGAGCCAATGTCTCGTCGCGGCAGACAACGAAATCATGACCTGTATTACCACGCAATGTGAAGAGCCAGCAATCATCGCGGCATCGAGTAAGAGATGCTAGATGAAGTCGAACCATCACTGTCAGATTTCTTATTCAATCCGAACGGGATGACTAGTGTTTCAGTTCTGCGATCAGCGTCTTGACCGTGCTTACGTCCAAGTCCAGCTGCTCCGCTATCAGGTCATCGGCAATCCCTGAATCGCTAAGGTTTCGGAGCGCTTCTTTCTTTTCTTCGTTCACCACGTTGCTTGGCGGGTAGAGCGAAAGCTCTTGCTCGACGGTACTGACATACTTTAATATCTTTTCT
>DATBMW010000072.1:0-76803 GCA_036554645.1 Nitrososphaera sp. | reverse complement strand
GTAGCCGCAGCACGGGCACCACAGCCCATCCCACTTTATGAATATCTCGCATATCTGGCACCTCTTTTGGCCGCTAGCGTACCTGCCAGAGCCAACCGGCTTTTGGGCCTTGTGACGAACGCATATTCCTTTACATGTCATCCTAGAAGAGGGCGCGAAGTTCGTATTTTAATGCTAGTAACCATCAATGATTATTGATCCGTATCTTTTGTCCCGTAAAGAAGAAAAAAAGGCTTGAAGCCTTTAGCGAACGTTTATGCTCTTTGCTTTGAAGGCCTCGTTCATTGTCAGGTATTCGTCCATTCTCATCTTTATGTCGTCTGGCTCTGTGTCGTCCATACCTGAAAAGCCTGCCTTGAACGAGATCTTGTTTCCTGAAACGTTCACGTCAGAAATCTGCATGTCCGCGTAGACGTTGGCCAGTTCGTTAACCCACTCTTTTGCTTCGCCAGAGTCTACTCCCGACGTCTCTATGTTTACGCTCAACATTTTGGTCATCCAAAACCACCTGACAGGCAATTCATGCCGGCATTAATAAAGTTGACGTGCTGGTGCAGGTCCACTTGCGATAGTGAATTTAAACATCCCGGAACTTTGAAATATAAAGCTCTATTTCTTTTCTTCAAAGCCCCAGTACTTTGTGAGTTCTTTTTCGAACTGCGAGAACTGGTCGGCATTCAGAAAGTCGCCGCAGTTCTTGTGGTTGGCGATCACCTTCATTCCAACCAGCTTGAAATCGACTTCAAAAAAGGTCACCTTGGGGCAGTTGCACATTTTCAGAGAGAATTCCTATCCTGTTCTACTTATTTGTTTTTGCTGGCAGAATAAACATTTATCAGTTCCCATGCCTCTTGTTTTAGTAATGACCTCTGCTAGATTCTTCGCCTATGCGTTGATGACATTGCTTGCCGCGTCAGTCCTTGCAATGTCTTTTGGCGCGAGGAGCGCATATGCTGTAGACGATCTCTGGTTTCCAGGAGAAGGAGTGAGACAGGACATGTACTTAAAATATAGAGTTCAAGAGCATGACACGAACGATAACCGAGCTTTCGAGATGACCATATATTTTAAGGAGCAGGTAGACGGCGACTGGGTTGTTCCTGCGTTTGTTGTGGATCAAGGCAGGGTCATTAACGGAACGCTAAAGCTTGCGGCAAACATGCAGGCTCTTTCGGGAGGCGGTGGAGTTCCGCAAGAAATGTTCACATACATCAGCGCATATCACGGATCGCTGCATTATCTCGACGCATTTACTACCAGAAGCGACCCTCTCTCGCTAACCGCACCTTCTTGGGGCCAATCAGCTTCCATTGGTGGCTCACCGGTAATACCAGAGGGAATAGAAAAAGTTTCGTTCGAAGGTGCCCAGGATTTGTGCCAGGCCAGTTCTTGCGACGCGACTTTGATCCAATGGCACAAGGGTATCGATAGCAAGGTATGGGTGGTCAACGAGTTTCCGTTTCCAGTCAAAGCAGAGACATATGCCGATGTTACATCAGGGAGTGCACCGATTCAATTTGCTCTAGAGCTTTTGGACACTGGAACCGGACAGCCTGTGGTGCCTGGCTCGGTCACTGAAGTACCAAAGCCACCACAGGGACCGTTCAAAACGGCGAGAGGAACTTACGAGATAGAACTCGATTGGGATCCTGCGGAGATTCGGCCTGATGGCGCTGTTGTATTCGGAGTCACGATGACAGACAGTACCGGCTTTCCTCTTGAACGAGTAAACTATGACCTCGTGATCAAAGACTCGGGTGGCAACGTGGTACGGGAATTCAAGAACCAGAACGCCGAACTGGGCCTGGCGACACACGAGGCCACATTCAACACTTCCGGTCGAATGACTGTGACCGTGACGCTCAACTCTATTAGCGGCGCGCCAGCGGGCGGAGGGACATTCACGGAAGCAGTTGACTTTAGCATAGTTGTAGTGCCGGAATTCCCCGTGAGTGCTGCGATAATAGCTGCTGTGATCATAGGTTTGGTTGCCCTCATGACCAGGGCAAAGGGCGCAGGCCTCGGCGGCCTTTTCGGCAACAGGAATACGCTCTGACCCTCCCTTCCCTTTTTTGAAACGCCGATTTTCGCTGTTCTAATCCAGCACACAAGCACAAAGACAGCAAAATTTAAAAAGGCATGTTCTGATGGTATAGCAAATGACTTTACCAAAGGGATACGGAAGTGGTGGACGTAGGACCGGTGGCGGAGGAGGCGAAGGCCGAGACGACGTCGAACGCATGATCGGCCGAAGGGTCGAAAACATGAACGGCATCTACATCATTGGCTTTGCACTATGCTGGGCTGCGACCGCAGGCGGAGTCTATGTAGGCGTTTCAGTATACCCGTGGGCATATCCACTACCCAGCGGCATTTACGCGCTTTCTGTCCTGACGGTCATAGAGGCACTCGGCTTCTTCTTCATAATGAAGGTAGCCCACGAGAAACCAGTCAGAGCGTAGGCCGTCTCTTTTCTTCTTTTTACGAAGTTTTTTTATCTGTCCTATAGGTAGAACATCTCTTCAGGGGTCTGAATTTCGCACACGAAAACGGCCTACATAAAATTTTATATACTACGTATATGTCTGGGTAGATAATGGTCTGGCTTAGACGTACAACGCACTACTTGTTCATAGTGGTGGTTGCTGTCAACAGCACACTGCTGACTATCAACGCAGGAGACTATATCTTCTATACAGACTGGATGTGGACCTCTTTCGTGGTATTCTCGGTCTCTCAATCCACGATGCTCGCGGTAGGAGCAATATACTACATGCTCTTCACGGGAGTTCCAGGGACAGCCACATACTACGCCACAATCATGACGATCTACACTTGGGTCGCAAAGGGTGCATGGTTTGCACTGGGCTATCCATATGACTTCATCGTCGTGCCTATCTGGATACCGTCGGCAATGCTGTTAGACCTGACATACTGGGCAACAAGACGAAACAAGCACGCAGCTATAATCATAGGCGGCACTCTGGTTGGCCTTTCGTTCCCGCTGTTCAACATGGTCAATCTGCTGCTGGTAAGGGATCCGCTGGAGACGGCGTTCAAGTATCCTAGACCTACGCTGCCAGCATACATGACTCCTATAGAACCTCAGGTCGGGAAGTTCTATAACAGTCCCGTAGCCTTGGGCTCGGGAGCGAGTGCGGTGCTGACAGTGCCGATCGCTGCGTTAGGTGCGAAGCTAAACACGTGGACATACCGTTGGATGGCCGCGTGGAGCAAGTGGGATTAAGAACCCCTTCTCTCTTTTCTTTATTTTTCAAACTCTTAGAAGTCACTATTAGCGCATGCTTGAACGTCAAAAAAGATTTTATCGCAAAGTCATCATAATGGAACTGATAAGATGGGGTCGGCCGGATTCGAACCAGCGGCCTCCAGCGCCCAAGGCTGGCATCATACCATGCTAGACAACGACCCCGTGAAAAGCTCGTCTACCTGCGTGCAATTTTAACCTAATGAAGTTCAGGAGAGAAATTGGAAATAGTTCTTGCGAGTTTTGCTCGGCCTGCCAATTATGGGTATTGGGTATCCGCAATTCTTGCAGCAGTTGTTTGCGTCAAGGTTCCAAGATTCGATACTAAAGCCGTAGCGGCCGACGACCACATTTTTGCATTCGGGGCAATATGTATGCTCCAGTGGGTGGCCCGGCACATTGCCAAGGTATGCGTACCTTAATCCCTCCTCCTTTGCGATTGCGTGATGCTTCTCCAGCGTCGCAACAGGCGTGTTTTCAAATTCCATCATCTTGTAGTCGGGATGGAAGCGCAAAAAGTGTATAGGGGTATCGGGACCAAGCTCGTCGTAGACGAACTTGCACAGCTTTCTTGCGGAATCCAAGTCGTCTCCGACCTGAGGGACAATGAGATCGGTGATCTCTACGTGGATTTTCGTTTTGTCCCTGATCTCCTTCAGAGTTTCAAAGATCGGGTCGGCACTTGGAATGCCGATATAGCGCCGGACAAATTCCTGTTTGCCGCTGCCCTTGAAATCCACGGTGATGCAATCTAGGAATTCGCCCATCATGTTCACGGAATCAGGCGTATCGTACCCGTTGGATACAAAGATGTTAAAGATCCCGCGCTTGTGAGCTTCTATCCCGCAATCGCGAGCAAACTCGACAAAAATTGAAGGCTCGTTGTACGTGTATGCAATTCCCTGGGAACCATACTGAGCCGCCATGCTTGCAACCTGTTCCGGAGTCATTTCCGTGCCTTCTACTTTTCGCCGCTGGGAGATATCATAGTTCTGGCAATACGCGCAGAGCCAGTTACATCCGCTCGTTGCTATCGAAAAGATTTCGGATCCTGGCATGTAGTGCGTGACCGGCTTTTTCTCTATCGGGTCAACATGTCCGGCCATTACTCTGCCGTATACAAACAGACGCAGCTTTCCGGCCAAGACTCCTCTGACGCCGCATAGTCCAACCTTGCCTTCAGGTATCTCGCAGTATCTAGCGCAGGCAGTACATCTCACTCTGCCGTTTGGCAATGCAACAGCCAGCTCCGCCTCCTTGCCTGGCAGTTCGCTCTTTTGCACTTGCCATACATTCGCAGTCTAATCTTATAAACGATGACAGCTATCAGGCGGCTACACGCATCAGTTCTATTTCGTTTGACCTGCCCTTGATCTCTGTGGGCTCTGTGTAGTCGTGCTTGCCCCAGGAAACCTTTACCTCAGCATGCAGCCTGTGGGAGCCCGAGTCCAGGTCGTTTCCGCTGAGCTCGATGACTTTGTTTACGTCGAACAGGGTCGAATGTGCTTCTTCGATAGTAAGAGGGTAAAAGGGCGTATCGTCCTTTACTATTGAAACCCATATCCTGTACTGGATCTTTGGGTTGCGGGTCCAGAACAGCGCGGCCTTTCTGACGAACCGAAGCGCAAGTATTGTCTTTCTTCCGGACTTGATTTCAACCTCGATGGTCATACGAAATCCATTGTCATGTTTGTTGTACGCGCGTTCCCAGTTTTTCTGCGAAAACGCCTCCCTTATCGCGCCGTCGATCCGGAAGCTCAGACTCAATGTGAGCGGCTGATCAGGCTTGACACTGTCCTGAGATTTTGAAAGGGTGGCTTCCGCGATGAAACTGGTACCGGCCATCTGCCTGCATGGTATCATTTATATCCTCAATAAGTAGTTGTCTGTACGACTTCTTGATGCTTGTACAAGTTGCCGATGTCAAGGATAACGAAATCGAGCTAAAGGTATCCGAGGAAGATATTTCCGTCCTGTACGTTGTCCAGCATGAACTGCTCAAAGAAAGAAGCGTTGACTTTGCCGGAGTTGTCCAAAAGCATCCGCTGGCCAAGGAATTCCAGATAAGGATTTCGACCAAGAGGAAGGATCCGATGCAAGTCGTCCAGGACGCCTCTGCCTCCGCAGTAGAATATTCAAAGGATTTGGTCACCATGATCAAGTCGGCCCTAAAGAAATAGCAGAAAGGTGCTCCTGTTGCGCTTCTGTCCTCGATGCGAAACCCATCCCCGCATGAAGCCAAAGGCGGACGGAGTCCTCATCTGCCCCCAGTGCGGCCTCAAGGCAAAAAAGAGTGGGGAGGACAGCCGGAAGGAGATGAGCGGCAGGAAAGATGGGGGATCAGATGCGCCCCTTAAAGTGATGGAAGGTGAAACCGTAGACGCGCTGCCCACAACCAACATCGAATGCCCTGCGTGTAAGAACGACACTGCCTTCTGGTGGATGCTGCAGACTAGATCGGCAGATGAAGCAACTACCCAATTCTACCGCTGCACAAAATGCAGCCACACGTGGCGCAACTACGCCTAGTCAATTATTATCGAATTCTTTTTCGAAACTTTTCGACTAATCTGACTGTTCCAGATAGCAATGTTTAAAATCGGTTGAGGCTGCCAGATATTGCGATTTGGTATTTGTAGCTCGAACAAAGTCCCCTGAAGAATGGAAGGCCGTCACTTCTGCTATTTCTACTCTCGTTGACGAAGCGACTTTTGAGGCGGCGGCTGAGGGCATTTCGTTCAGGGGAATGGATCCTTCCCATATCGCGCTTATCGACATTTATTGGCCCAATTCCGCATTCGAAAAGTACGAATGCGACAGTGTTGTAAAGTTTGGCATCAGGGTTGACGAATTTGCAAAGCTGGTAAAGAGGGCAGACAAGAAAGACTCTGTGGAAATCGGCCTGGGCGACGACAGCATGCTTCACGTAAAGATGTCAAACGGCTACAAGCGGGAATACAAGACCCGACTGATAGAAAGCTCGGCAAGTTCTACTCCTTTACCAAAGCTCAATTTCAATTCCAAGGTCGTGCTCACGGCTATGGCATTTGACAAGATCCTTTCAGACGTGCAGGTGGTGTCCGAGTACGTTTCAATCGAATCCAGGACGGGCAAGGTTGACTTTGCCGGAAGGGGCGATTCTGGTGAGGCGGACATCAGCCTTGAAGCGGGAAATGAGGGGCTTGAGGAGCTCGTGGTAAAGGAGGAAAGCAAGGCCACGTACAGCCTGGACTACCTGTCCAAGATAACAAAGGCAGTAGTCTCGATGGGGGGCTCTGTAAGCGCAGAATACTCTAGCAAGATGCCCCTGCGGCTGGAATTCAAGATAGCCAACGTAGGCAGGATCCACTTTTATCTCGCGCCACGCGTTCAGGATTGAGCATATGCGCCTTGTAATGAAGTTTGGCGGGACTGCCGTCGATTCACCGGACAAGGTCAGGCATGTGGCGCAGCTAGTAAAGTCGCACTCAAAGGGCAACAGGATCGTATGCGTCATCTCTGCCGTAAGGGGCATGACCGACGGACTGCTTGCCATTGCTGACAGCGTAAGGCGAGGGGATAAGCAGTCCATCGAAGAATTCGTGAGAAAGTCTTCGAAGATTCATCTTGACATAGTTAACGGAGCAATATCCGAAAGAAAGCTCAGGGAGGAAGCGGAGGCCGCGGTGAAAAAAATAATGAAGGAACTCGAAGAGGTGCTCGGAGGCATAGTCCTGCTTGGCGAAGTCACGCCCAAATCGCTGGACTACCTGCTGTCTTTTGGCGAAAGGTTGTCAACCCCAATTGTTTCGTTTGCGCTGCGCGACATCGGAATCAAGTCAGACCATCTGACAGGCAAGGAGGCTGGAATACTCACCGATTCAAATTTCGGCGAAGCCCGGCCGTTGATGGACACGACCAAGCTGCGCGTGAACCACAAGTTGGAGCCTATGCTCAGTGAAAACATGGTGCCGGTGATAACCGGATTTATCGGATCGGACCAGTACGGAAATACCACCACGATAGGCAGGGGAGGATCAGACTATACAGCGACCATAATTGCGGCCAGTATCGTAGCGGGCGAAGTCTGGCTGTGGAGCGACGTCGACGGCCTGATGACTGCCGATCCAAAGATAGTGACGGAGGCGCAAGTGCTGAAAGAAGTCTCCTTTGCCGAAGCTATGGAGATGGCACTCTTTGGTGCAAAGTACATGCACCCCCGGGCTCTCGAGCCGGTGATAGAAACCAAGATCCCGATTAGGATACGAAACACGTTCAACCTGAATCACGCAGGGACAGTGATAACCCAGAGCCCGAGCAAAGAATCTCAGAAAATTGTAAAATCGGTAAGCGCAATCCGCCACACCGCTCTTATCGATGTAAGCGGCGGAGGAATGGTTGGGGCGCCGGGGACTGCTGCAAAGATCTTTGACACCCTTGCAAAGAACAGGGTCAACATCATGATGATATCACAGAGCCCGTCAGAATCCAGCATTTCCATGGTTGTCAGAAAGACCGATCTGGACAGGGCAACTACCACGCTCGAGTTGAACCTGCTTGGCAAGGTAATCAAGCAGGTCAATGTAAATGACGATGTCGCAGTCATTGCAGTTGTCGGGTCCGGAATGCGCGGCATAAAGGGAGTCGCGGCAAAAGTTTTCGGCGCGGTAGCCAGCCATGGCGTCAACGTCATAATGATAACGCAGGGATCATCGGAACTTAATCTGGCGTTTGTAGTTAACGATAGAGACTGCGATCAGGCGGTGCGGGCGCTGCACGAAGAGTTTGGCCTCAGCAAGTCCAGATAAGCTCCCCCTTGACCCGATCCCAATGTTTCACTTTACAGGAAGCACTGCCTATGTTTTCGCATCTTTTGAAGACCCTTCAGGCCTTGACAGTGCCAGCCTGGCGCCCAGTTTTATCACAAAGGGAGTAATGAATGTGGTCACTATGGTTACAACCCCAAGTATCGGCAAAAGAGAGTTTGTAATTGCGCCAACGTCCTGCCCACCCTTTACAACAACAAGCGACAGTTCGCCCTTGGCTGATGCCATTCCGAGCCCCGTCCTGACGGAGGTAGTGCTATCAACTTTGCTTTTCATCAAAAGCCCTGTGACTATCAGGAACTTTGAAGAGAACGAGGCGAGGATCAGTATGAGGGCAGGAATTATGAAAATTGGTATCAGTGATATGTCCATAAGAGCCCCTATGGAGATAAAAAAGATCGCAGCAAACATGTCTCTCAGTGGAATCGTGACTATCCTAGCAATGGCGGCGCTGCGTGATTCGGCAACCAGGACGCCGGCAAGAAATGCGCCGGTAGCCACTGAAAGTCCGAGTCCGCTCGCAATGAATGATAATCCGAAGGCCAGCGCGAGAATTACTATCAGTAGAAGAGCATAGTCGTTGGTCTTGCCCGCTCGGTCGATAATTCTAGGCATGAATCGGGAGCCGGCTACAATAATGCTGCCAATGAAAGCAGCAGCTATGGCTATGGAAATGGCGACTCCGATAGCCGAGAATTCGCCTGCCTCCTGGGAAGCCACCGACTGGAAAATGGCGAGAACGCTGATTGCCAGAATGTCCTCGATGATCGAGATTCCTAGCACCAGCATCGACGACTTGTCTTTTATCAGGTTAAGCTCCTCCAGTACTCGGACTGTTACAACGGTGCTTGTGATTGACATTGCCAACGAAAGAAACATCGAGTCATAGAAGGAGAATCCAAGGTTCTGTGCGATAAAGAGGACTATCACGAGTGTTCCGAGAGCTTCTGCGAGTGCAACCACCAGAGCGAGCCGTCCCACAGACTTTAGCTTTGCGACGGGAAACTCGGTCCCCACAACGAAAAGTAGCATGATGATTCCGAGTTCGGCCAGCAGGTTTACTGTTTCGAGGCTGCTGACCAGGCTGAAGGGCGGAGTATAGGGACCGATGATCATCCCAGCCAGGATGTATCCTATCACCATCGGCTGCTTCAGCTTATACGCGATTGCGATCATTAATGCGGCAACTAGCATGATGACGGCCAGGTCCATGACCACGATGTCACCCAGCTCTGCCCCCGGTGCAAAGATTTGCTCGGGTATCAGAGATGGTAAAGTGCTATTCCCATCGCCGGTGTGGTTCACTGTGTGGTATTACGATGACTGCAATAAAAGGAAATTTACGTAACCCGGCGATACATTTCCAGAGGCAAGATTTCCTCGGTGTTTCATGCGGTGTTAAGTCAGAGTTTTGCTATCATGAACGAAGAAATGCCTCGGCATGAGATGCCCACGCGCCGGGCATTCAGCCAAGAGAAAAGATAAATTGCATTCTGCCAATCTCGATTCTCGAGAATGAGTGAGAAAAAGGGCAAACTGTACGTTGTTGGAGTAGGACCGGGGAGCCACGACCACATGACGTACCGCGCAAGACAAGTCATCACTGAGAGTGAGATCATCGTCGGTTACGAAACCTATGTCGGCTTGGTCGAAGACCTCATAGCCGGCAAGGAGGTGTACCGCTACGCCATGACCCAGGAGGTAGACAGGGCAAACCAGGCGATAGAATTCGCCGAGAAGGGCAGGGTCGTGTCTCTCGTGTCTTCCGGCGACCCAGGCATCTACGGGATGATCGGCCTCATCTACGAAATTCTTGCAGAAAAGGGATGGGACAGGGAATCCGGGATCTATGTTGAATCTGTACCCGGCGTATCTTCGCTAAACTCTTGCGCCGCTCTGGTGGGTTCGCCGCTGATGACAGACTTCGCAGTTGTGAGCATGAGCGACCTGCTCGTTCCGTGGGACATGATAGTAAAGCGAGTCGAGGCAGCTGCACTGGGCGATTATGTGACCGTCATATACAATCCGGCAAGCAAGAAGCGCATACACCAGCTGCGTGATACGCGTGATATATTCCTAAAGTATCGCAAGCCCGAAACCCCTGTTGCGATAGTAAAGGGAGCATACAGGGAAAGCCAGCAGGTTGTGGTCACAACACTTGACAGCATGCTTGAACACCAGGAAATGCTTGGCATGATCACGACTGTCATTGTGGGCAACTCGTCCACTTCCAACTACAAGGGGCTGATGATCAACCCGAGAGGATATACGTCAAAGTACGAGCTGGTCAAGCAAGCCCCGAATCAGACTACGCAATAACTGATTATCAGAAACCGCGAACTAGATAGTCCGCATAAAGAACAAAAAGGAAAAGAGGGGTGTGGTTTAGATTACTTGCCACGGCTTTGTTGCGAACGTTACCCCGAGACCTGCCCCGATTATGACACACTGGTACACGATGTTGCCATACGGAATAGGCTTCAGGATTGGATCTCCGGTGACGGTCACTGTTTGACCCCTGCCAAGACCTGGACCGACATGCTCTACGTTGAGCTGTGTGTGCACGTGGTAGGTTGCTGGCTCGAGTGCCTTTACAGTGATTGAATACTGAACAGTCCCTCCTGGGGGAATGTCGAATATGTTACCTGGTGGGTCTCTGGTCAAGAATTCCCATCTATTGCCTGCGTTAGCTGATTCGCTAAAGAGCGATAGCCATGCCCTGAGCGGCCTATTCACCAGACTTTCCAGTTCGCCAGTTACTGTCAATTGTTCGCCTGTACTCAGCGTGTTGTCGGAGAATGTCTCGTCATTAATCCTTACGAATCTGCTCTGCAGCTGTGCCTGTACACCATGTCCTTCCGCAACCGGAAAGAATGCGAGTACCGAAGACAGCACCATGACAGTCGCAAGAGCCGTCACGACTAACGTCTTGCTTTCCATCATATTCCTCTACTTAGGCTTACCAGAATGAACAAAGATATATACATTTTGCTCTGGGGCATTCTTGCTGTAGACACAGGGTTCCCCTGTGCGAGAATCCTGCGCGTATTTCGCAGTGATCAACCCTAATTAGTGGCAGACGCAGAACACATTGACGGTTGGCTTCAAAAGATGTTGGTATCGACAAGCTGTCGCTTGTGAATGTCGAGGGTGTGGGACCTACAACCGAGAAGCGCCTTAAGCAGGCTGGCTTTCGTTCCATCAAGGACCTCCTCGTGAGAGGTCCGGTCGATGTAGCCGAAGCCACAGGGATGGAAATGGACGAGTCAGTCGAGATATGCGAGAGGGCGAGAATAATTCTCGAACGGCTTGGGATCATCGAGCAAAGCTTTGTTTCTGCGACTGACCTTTACAAGAAAACTAGGGACAGGATATCTACCGGTTCCAGTAGCTTTGACGACCTCCTTGGCGGAGGCGTGGAAACAAGGGCTGTGACGGAGGTCTACGGTGAGTTTGGAACGGGCAAGACCCAGCTGTGCCATACCCTCTGCGTGATGGTTCAGCAGGACAGGAAGGCAGGCGGCCTTTCCGGAAAAGCGATCTACATCGACACCGAGAACACTTTCAGGCCTGAAAGGATCGCTTCGATTGCTCAGGCGAGAGGACTCGACCCGCGCCAGGCCCTTGAAAACATTATCGTCGCAAAAGCATACAATAGCGCTCATCAGGAGTTGATTATCGAAGAAACGGGCCCCGTCATTGAGGCAAAGGGTGTCAGGCTGGTCATAGTCGACTCGGCAGTCGCACACTATCGCGCCGAGTTCCTCGGCAGGGCTACACTGTCCGAAAGGCAGCAGCGACTGAACAAGGTCATGCACATCCTAGTCAGGATGTCTGAAACATACGGAGTGGCAGTTCTGGTCACGAACCAGATCCAGTCTTCGCCGGATGCCATCTTTGGAGACCCGGCAAGACCCACAGGCGGCAACGTAGTTGCGCATACCAGCACCTACCGGATCTACCTGAAGCGCTCGGGCAAGAACCGGATCGCCAGGATGGTGGACAGCCCGTACCACGCGGAAAGGGAGATACTTTTCATGCTGGCCGATCGAGGGATCTCTGATGCAGGCGAAACTCGATAATAATAAATTAAGGCTGCTGGCATTGACCGAGCATGCCACGATCACACGGAACCAGAAGAAAGGCCCGTTCAATCCTGACAAAGGACAATGTTGTCAGGGGTATATCATACCTGCTTCATGATTACAAAATTGGCGAAAAGGTTATCGTCGATGTTGACCCCAGAGAGCACAACACAACTCCACACAGGAGGTTTCACGGCAGGATAGGAGTAGTCGAGCAAGTCGGAAGGCGCACGCTGAGAGTGTCGGTAATGTTTGGTGACAAGCAAAAGATCTTGCAGACCAGATTCAACCACATCAAGCCGCTTGGGGTTTCGGCAGGTGTAAGCCAGTGACAGAAATAATCAAGAAGGAGATAGTTACCCTTGCCAGCGTCAAGGAAATCCTTGAATCCGTAAAAAGCGACGACATGGATCAGATCCAGAGGTGGACATCTGACTATGTGGGAAAATTTTCAAAGGTGGAAGCCAAGAAGGCCCAAAAGATGTTCCGCCAGCTCGTAGAAGAATGCGACCTGACCGAAGAGGAGGCCGCCGAAGTGATAAACATCAATCCAGTTTCGCTCGAAGAATTAAGAGCCTTCACATTTGGCTGGAAGAAACTCATCCTCACAGAAAATCTTGAAAAGATGTTGAAAATTCTCAAAGAAGGCCAGACCCAAAGTTAAATACATAGTTTTTGCCTAGTAGGAGTTATAACATTGTCAGGACAGCCCCCGCCGATGCATGATCATGCCGCTTCAGGCACGGGCCATGCGGATCACGGGCAGCAGCCGCGCAAATATGAAGAATACGCCTATGTCCTAGATTTCACTCCGCGTGGCAAGTCCATAACGGTCAGGGGTCGTGAAGGTGTGATTATACAGGCGATAGGTGAAGAAAGGCTTACCTTGCTGGAGCTCCTTGGCGTGCAGAATGCCTCAGTAGATATTGGTGAGCGCCTTTATATCGGCCGCGAAGGGCGCGACAAAGTTGCGAGCGTTCTGGGCCGGCTGGAATACAACGACGTTTCGCAGGCTGCAAAGAACGAGCTCCCAGCTATTGTTGAAAAAATAGTGATCGCCAGCGAAAAACGTTTCGTGGATTACATCAACATGTCACAGCCGATCACTCCAAGGATCCATGCGCTGGAGCTCATACCGGGAATCGGCAAGACATACATGATGACGATTATCAAGGAAAGGGACAAAAAGAAATTTGAGAATTTTGCAGATGTCCAGAACAGGGTTGGGCTGAGAGAGCCGGCAAAGCTGGTGACCAAGCGGATAATAGAAGAGATTATGGGTCAGGCCAGAATGAATCTCTTTGTAAGAAAGTAATGCCTAACAAGCGAAGAGCCCTTGGCCAGCACATGCTGGTTGACAGAAAAGTTCTTGCCGACATCGTCGCCGCTGCAAACATTGACGGAAACGAAATTGTGTGTGAAGCCGGGACCGGGCGGGGGATTCTGACAGTAGAACTGTGCAAGCGCGCGAAAAGGGTGCTTTCATTCGAGGTTGACAGCAGCTTGTACTCAATCGCATGCTCGAAGATGACAGACCCGAAACTGGAGCTGATTAACGAGGATCTTTTTGATAGAACGGATTTGCGATTTGATGTCTTTGCTTCCAACCTGCCGTACTCTAGAAGCAGGGATGCCTTTGAATGGCTGGCGACGCAAAGGTTCAAGAGGGGAGTGGTCATGGTCCAGAAGGAATTCGCGGAGAAGCTGATGGCAGGGCCTGATGACAAGAGCTACAGAGCCATTTCCGCGATCGCAGCTTGCTGCTTCAACGTAAAGGAACTATTCCATGTCGGCGACAAATCTTTTGAGCCGAGGCCACAAGTAGAGTCAGTTGTCCTCGGAATACGGCCTATCCGGACTGTATCGCGCGAAACGATCAGAAATCTCAACCTCCTCTTTTCGCAGCGCAACAAAAAAGCCTCGACAGTTGCCTCCAGAGCTGGAATCGCCAACTTTGAGTCAGGTGGAACGCGAATTGACAGGTTGCCCCCCGAAAGGCTGATGGAGTTGGCAGTGATGATGCCGAAGTGATATACGCCCCTTCCGACGATACATTCCTGCTGGCAGAATGTGCTGGTCGATACAGCGGAAGACGAGCACTAGAGCTGGGAGTTGGTTCCGGCCTGATACTGAATGTGCTTGAAAAGAATTTTGAATTCGTTACCGGGAGTGACATCGACCTTGGCGCACTTGTATTTTGCAGGAATCGTACATCCGCGGATCTGATCTGCTGCGATGCAGCCTCGGCCATTGCATCGATTCGCCATTTTGATCTGATAGTGAGCAACCCTCCCTATCTTCCTGATGACATGAAGATCGACTCCGCTGTCCACGGAGGACCGACGGGAGTAGAAAAAACGATCCATTTCATTGATTCTGCAATGCCGATGCTCTCAAATGAAGGCAGGATGCTGATGGTTGTGTCATCGCTGTCTGACCACGCGGCGCTTGACAGATTCCTAGCCAAAGCAAAGATCAAAAAGAAAGTGTTGGCAGAAAAAAAGTTGTTCTATGAAACGATTGCTGTAGCCGAGCTGCGCGACATGAGAATCAGCTGATGCCATAAATTATACAATGCGAGAGGTCAAGAAAAGTAGACAGACTACCGAAAATTCTACCTAGGCGGCTTTATAATGAAAACCAGGTAGCGGACATGGCTACAATTCAACAGTTCAGGTTCAAGGGAAACGGATCGGTTGGCCTCATAGAGACAGTGTACTCGATTATCCGAAGTCGCAGCGGCAGGGTGACAAGCAAGGACCTTGACCAGCTAATTGGCAACAAGGCAGATGTCAGGTTTGCTATAACCCGGTTGACAGTGCAGGGGAGGATCAAGAGGATCCGAGGTTTTGGAAAGGTCGGCATCGAATATTTCTACAAGGACATTACCTCGCAACAGCAGAAACCCAAGCCTGCTGTAGAAGAGATAGTGACGGCCGGCTCTAGCTGGTACTAGTTCCATCCAGCCTTCTTCGTAGTTCGGCAATGTGCTGGGGACTTGTGCCACAGCATCCCCCTACCATCCTAATGTTCTGATACTTGCCTACGAAATCGCCCAGAGCCGTCGCAACATCTTCTGGTCCCATCCGGTAGACCGCCTTGCCTCCCTCATTGTGGGGCATGCCGGCATTGGGCATTACCAGTATCGGAAGGCCCTGCTCACTGAGCCATCTCACGCTCTGTGCCATCTCCTTTGGACCAGTTGAACAGTTCAGTCCGAATGCGTCTATCTTCATGTCGCTAACGGCGGTATAGGCGGCGTGCACGGTAGTTCCAAGCAGCATCTTGCCGTACTGGTCCAGGGTAACGTTTGCGATGATTGGGACTGTCCTGCCTGTTCGTTCCATCGCAAAGTGGCAGGCCTCTACTGCCAGCTTGACCTCAAGTATGTCCTGGCTGGTCTCTATCAAGAGCGCATCAACGCCACCAAGAATAAGTCCTTCAGCCTGGAGCGTGAACGCATTGCTTATTTCATCCAGCGGTTTCTGGCCCAGGTCTGGATCGTTGGAGCTGGGCAGGTATCCCGAAGGCCCCATGGTGCCTATCACGTACCTGGCTCTGTCCTTAAATTCCTCGCAAACCTCTCGCGCTAGCTGAGCGGCATTTCTATTGAACTCGACTGTCTTGTCGCCATATCCGTATTCCTCGAGCTTGAGCTTGTTCGAGCCAAACGTGTTTGTCTCTATGCAATCGGCTCCGGCTTCCAGGTAGCTACGATGTATCTTTTTTATCCAGTCTGGTCTTGAAATGTTAAGGCCGTCGTTAAAGCCATCCTTTCCGTCCGGAAAGTCCTCCGGACCCGGATCTAGACGCTGGATCTCGGTTCCCATCGCCCCATCAAAAAGCAATACGCGCTTGGCTGCTGCCTCGAGAAAAGATTCCACTGCACACAATCATGTGCCCGTGCGGTTTAAAATCTTTGCAGAATTTACTCATTTGGCAACATCTATTGACCAAGGGTCTCTAAGCCAAGAGAATGTCACGAGAGTGCAACATGATGGCAACAGCTATCCAGCAAATACCGGATTCAGTCAACTCCAGCACCAGAGTGATACCACCTTCGGTCCTGCTCATTGGAAAAAAGCGCGCGCTAGATTACATCGTGCCCGCGCTTTTCAGGCTCAACAATATCGGTGAACTTGTCATAAAGGCCACTGGCAGCCTCAGCATTGTTACCGCAGTGGATGTCGCCGAGATAGTAAAGAGAGATTCCGATAACGTTGCCACCGGTTCGATCAAGCTCGGAACCGATGCGTTCGTGATTTCGACCGGAGAAACCAAGCGGATGTCATGCATAGAAATCAGGCTCGCAAAGACACAGGTGATTCAGGAAGTGCCAGCGCCGAAGCAAGCTGATATAGTTGTCGTCAAGCCATCAGAGATCATGCTAGCAAATGCAGAACAGTTGTTCGAGGTACCATCCAAGGAAGCCGTGAACGTCGTCGCAAATCAGCATCGAGAATCGGCCCCAACCGCGAAAAAGAGAAGGACAGTAAAAAGATCACGTGCACCCCCAAAAGCAAAGAAGATGATCAGGAAGAAGAGAGCCTCGGTGAAGAAGAAGTAGTTCCTACGTTTCTTCGGGCTCTTCTGGACCTTTGATTAGCGCTTCAAATGCCATATATCCATCATCCAGTACCTTGGCAGAATCATAGAAATGATCCGACTGGACGAGATCCTGTGAGCTCGCAGCCATAGCCGAGATCCTGTCGATCTCTGCATAGGTCTGGTTCCTGTCAAAACTGGCTGTCATGTTCGCACTATTTTCTTCTTCTTCAAGCGCCAAGAGCTCTTCTCTAAGGGTCTCGGCATAAAACCGCAAGAGTTCCGAGTCCTCCATGATCTTCAATTCTGCTGCGTCGCAATATATTATGGTATGATCGGAAAGCGAGTCCTTCAGCTCCTTGTCACCTATCTTTCCCGACGCAGAATCGCAGGCATACGCAACTAGGGTCAGGCCGGGATCTACCATCCCGCTCATTTCATGGACCAATTGGGGCCTGTTACAGTATTCACCAACGAGCAGGGAGGAAGCTATGGTCCTGTTTTGAATGTCGTTATCAAATGGAGCCACGACAACAGAGTCGACACCATCGCCCACGGAGTTACATTCTTCAAAATCCTCTTCGCTTATTTCCGGCGGAGCAATAGCGGTTTCGTTTACGGGCTCTTCTGAAAAGATATTGCTACCCCCCGAAGGACTCGACAGCAACGGAGCCAGTGGAGATACAGGAGATAGTATAATGGCAAATGCCGCAAGAGATCCGGCAATCGCTGCGATTCTGGTCTTGCTTGCCACCATTATGATCTTTCACTTGTTTTCCGGTATAAGAGTACTTGTCAGGAAAAAAGAAAAAAGAAAAAAAGGAGGTGATTTCTTCACGGCGTCAGGACCGACTAATCGTCTTTCTTCCCTTTCTTGTCTTTATGTTCGCGCTTCTCTTCGTGTTCGTCGTGGTCCTCTTCCTCTTCATCCTCTTCCTCTTCGTCATCCTCTGCCTCATGGAACGACAATGGGATTTCCGATTCTGCTCGTCCTACCCTGATCTTGTGGGTTTCAGAGTTGTTGTTCTCTTTCTTTTCGTCGATTTCCTCGTTGTCGTCAGTGTGGGCGATCAACCACGCAGGACCCTTCTCGGCATCCGGAGCTAGCTGGAACTTGATGTGAACTATCTTGAAGTGACCCTTCTTCAACATGTCAACGGTCTTGTCTCCTACCAGGTCATCTCCAGATTCTAGTTTCTTGTTCTGTGACAAGTACAGCCCTACATCGTGTTCACCGGCGTTGGCGTGTCCTTGGTTGGTTTCTAGGAAGAACGCGTTGTATTCCCTATCGCGCTTGATCCAGTGTGGTGACCATAAGAACTCTGCCACTAAATCAGGCTTCTTTGGCTCGCAGGCTTTCAGCTTGAACTGTGCGTCGTCTTCAAGTATCACTCCATCGGTAGTTTCGATTTGCACCAATGCAGTATGCTCTCCGACATCAAGCTGTGTCTTCACAAAGGATACCTTGAACTTGCCTTTCAGGAACTTTAGCAAGTAATAGTATCCATCTGACTTGACCTTGACAGAACCATCGAAATCGAATTCGATGTCGCCTGAGGAAGCTCCGCCAGGAGTGAATTCTATCGTCTTTTCGTTCGATTCACCCTGGTCAAAGATGATCCTTATCACCTCGAGAGGGTTGGCGTTTTCTTGGAAGAACTTCAACCTCAACATCTGCAACTTGCCGTCGTCTATGCAGGAGCTCGTAGGAACTGCCCACAAGTTTGCAAATGAGGATGAAGTCGCGGCTGCCGTTCCGACGGATGAAACTACACTGCTACTTGCTATTCCGAGCGTTATGAATGCAATTACAGCGAGCCTCAGGACGTCTTGGCGTGCTTTCAGCTTCGGCATCTCTGGTAATCGCTGAGGTATCGTACACATTCCTAATAGGCGCCTGTACGTAAGGCACACATACATGAAGTGAGAATACCTAGCATTGCTCTCAGCAGCAAGTTTTTCAAGTCCGTGAATCATCATATGCGAGTTTCATCATATCGAGCTAAGATTCCAGATGAACTGAAACCGTCAGTGCTGTCACATCAAGCAGAATTCTGGCTGGGATATCGCAATCTTTCAGAAGCAAGCTCTAGAGTCCGGCTTGGAAAGACCTCTGTCCTTGACCCTGTTCTCAAGATTGGACACTGTTACCTATTTCATGACTCCAGAAGGATCTTCCATCGCGAATCGAGACGAACCCGGACAAACTTTATCTGAAATCATTGTGAAACGAGCCCGCCCGAGCCTGGCTTTTTAACAGTAATATGGCACCGTATTGTCCAGCATGTGAGATGAGCTAGCATCACGTCCAAGATTTTTTACACATGATTTGTGTAGAGACAGACTACTTGCACAGGAATACAAGTGCGCCCTAACAACCAAATTGCATGAAGATATTGGTGGCCGAGGACGAGCCTCTTATCGCGCGACAGTACCAGGTCATCTTGCAGTCGAGAGGTCATGACGTCGAAATGAGAGACAATGGCGTCAGCTTCCTCGAGGCGTACAAGGCTGCCTTGAGCGAGGCAAATAAACAAAATAGGGCCTTTGACAAAGTGCCCTTTGACGTTGTAATACTGGATTACAGAATGCCCAAGAAAGATGGCCTAGAGGCGGCAAGGGAAGTTTTGGAGATTTGCCCCGAACAAAGAGTCATCTTTGCGTCCGCGTACGTGCGCGAAACGCTGAGAGAAGCTACCAAAGAGTTGCACCAGATAGTGGAACTTCTCCAGAAGCCTTTCGATCTGTCTTACCTAGTCGAGGTGGTCGAAGACACCAATGTGTACAATCAGCTGAGAAAGCTCAATTTCAAAGTAAAAGAGCTGGAGGACCACAACCTGACGTTCGCGGAATTGGCAGACCTGCTGAAGAGCGTGAAAAGACTCCGCTCCACTATTCATGAAGCCGACTGAACTTTGCCTCACAGCAGATCGATTCACAATCTGGCTACATCTAGTGCTGATTCACGCTTGTCGCAGGCTCAACCTTTTTCCGGTACACCAAATCGCCTTCTGATTTCATTGTTCTGCGCTCGTATTTCCTTTGAAAATATCTCGTACTGCAGAAGCCTCGCTTTTCTCAAGTCAGAGTCAGTTAGCTGAATGTCATCTATAAGACCGTCCAGCTGTTTCTTGTTCAGACCACTTTCCGCCTCAAGATAGGACATCATATTCTCCCCTGTTCCCAGCCCGGCCACAGGCCTGCCGACGATATTCTCTATTTCTTCACCCAGAATACTTCGAATTTTCATCATAGCAAGCTCATCACGAAGCCTTCTTGGCAGATTCATGGAAGGGGATCAATTCCGGTTGTTTGTAACCACTGTTCTGTAAAGCGCAGCTACAAACATGGCTTAATACTGCCAAAAGCCGAACGTTTTCTTGATGGTAGTCCCTCTTTTGCTGATAACCATGCCAGTGCCAAAGGCCCTCCCTCTGGAGATCATGCTAACAGTCACGCTAGCAACAGTTGCTGGAATGTTCTTGATCGCTTTTCTGAAATTAAGGCGGCCATCGCGAAATCAGTCAGCAATAGTCCGGGCTTAGCTGCTTGACGGCTAGTCCAAATTTTTCCTTTCTGCTGACAGCACTGCTAGCAGCCAAGCCAATGGAATGCAGGCTAGCGGATTGTCTTTAGTATGATTACGGTGTTTGTATCAGACACGCCTTCGATCTTGCGTATGTCGTCGATGCACTTGTTGATCTCTGCTATCGCAGGGGCAGCAATTATCGCGGCAATGTCGTACTGTCCGGTGATTTCGTAGACAACTTCAACTCCCGCCAGTTTCATCAGCCTTCCTGAAACCGCGGATGTGTCGGCAGTAGAGCTGACAGAAATCAGCGTTATAGCGCTGGTCTTGTCGCTAGCCCCCAGCTCTATTGTGAACCGCTTTATCATCCCACCGTCAACAAGGTTCTTCACCCTCCTCCTGACTGCGGATTCTGAAAGCCCGATCTGACTGGCGATCTCTACAAATGCTTTTCGCGAGTCAGACTGCAAAATGCGAATTATCTTTTCGTCCGTCTCGTCGACATTAGAAGACATTCCTTCTTTTTTCCTCCATAGTGAGTACAGAGTCCATTATATCAACTGCGCGGGAAACCGTCGTTTCATCCATTACAAGTGGCGGAAGCAGCCTAATGATGTTCCTTCCCGAGTACAGCATGAGCAGACCGTTGCGAATTCCGTCAAACAGGACGTCCTTCACCTCGAATCGTAGCTCAACTGCAAGCATCAGGCCCAGACCTCTAACGTCTCGAACAATCTTGTGTCGCTCCTTCAGCCTCAACAATCCTTCCTTGAACCTGCTCCCCACCTTTTTCGCATTTTCAACCAGTCTGTCCTCAGTAAGCGCATCAATGGTTGCGGATCCTGCTGCGCATGCAATCGGACTGCCTCCAAACGTTGAAGAGTGTTCTCCGAGCTTCATTGCATCCATTATCTCGGGTCTTGCCGTTACTAGGCCCATCGGGATCCCTCCTGCAATCCCTTTTGCCAGACACATGATGTCAGGAGTGGAATCCCAGTTCTGCCCTGCCCACATCCTGCCTGTCCTGCCGAGCCCAGACTGTATCTCGTCGAATATGAGTACGAGGTTTCGCCTGTTACAGATCTCCCTTATCTTGGGGATCAGGTCATCCGGCGGAACAATTATTCCCGTCTCGCCCTGGATCGGCTCAAGGATAACGGCTCCTGTTGCGTCACCAATGGATTCTTCGAGCTTGGCCGGGTCGCTGTACGGGACGAACTTTACGCCTTCCATGAGTGGCATGAAGGACTTCCGGTACTTTTCGTTGTAAGTCACTGACAGCGCGCCGAACGTCTTGCCGTGGTAGGCGCCGTTCATGGCTATAACTCCGGGCCGGCCACTGTACTTGCGAGCAAACTTTAGGGCAGCCTCTACCGATTCCGCTCCGCTGTTTGTAAAGAACATCTTGGTCAGCCCCGGCGGCGCAATCGCAGACATTTTCTCCATGAATCTCAACCTCACGTCATTGTAGACCGACATGTGTGCAGTTATCAGGGTGTCCGCCTGTTCCTTGATAGCTGCAACAACCCTGTCGTTGCAGTGGCCAACCAGGGCTACTCCGTAACCTCCCATACAGTCGATGTACTCCTTCCCGCTCGTGTCCCAGACCCTGGCTCCCTTGCCTTTTGCCAGGTTCACCGGGAATCGCTGGTACAGGGCGGCCAGGTGTTCGTCTTCGCCATTCATTTTGGTGTTATCACCGTGCAGTTAGTGTGGGCGATTGCCGAAGAAATTGGTCTGTCTACCTGACCGGAAGCTATAATGGCTTCATTTACTCCCATTTCCAGCGCTTCTGTGCACGCAAGCACCTTTTTCTCCATCCCAAAGCCTATCTTTGGAAGCGCCTGCTTGGCCTGCTCAAGTGTAAGACCTGTGACGAGCTTTTCGTTCAGCATCAGGCCATTGACATTGGTGATGAAAATCACCTTGTCGGCCTTGGCTCCCCCTGCAACATAGGCGGCGGCGCGATCGCCGTCAACGTTGAGAAAGTCGTACTCCTCGCTCAGCGCGATCGGTGAAATAACGGGGACGTATCCACTGTCCACCAGCTTGTGGACCAGCGAGGGATCGACTGCATTTATCTTGCCGGTATAGCCGCCGTCTATCATCATCTTTCTGCCTTTTTCGTTTATTATCAGCAGTTTTTTCTTGCGTTCGGCTTTGAGGAGGCCTGCATCTATCCCCGCGATTCCGATGGCTCTTATTCCTTGACGCAAAAGCATGCCCACTATAGCCTTGCCTATTTTTCCTGACATCACCATGGTGTAAATGTCTGCGGTTTCTTTGTCTGTGTACCTGCTGCGCACACCGCCAGGAGACACTATGAATTTCTGCTCCTTACCGAGCTTTGTCGCGGTTGCGGTGACTTCCTTGCCACCCCCATGAACGATAACGAGCTTTTCATTTTCTGAAATTCGCTTGATATCCGCAATGGTCGTTGGATGGAGCCCGTCGACGACGCTCCCGCCTATTTTTATGACTATCATACCGGAGTCATTGGGGTGAACTTTAGCCCGTCGGTCTCTTCAAAGCCAAACATCACGTTCATGTTCTGTATCGCAGAACCTGCAGCACCTTTCATGAGGTTATCCGAAGCTGAGAGTGCCACTATTCTCTGGTTGTACTCGTCAATGTCAAAGCCGACATCGCAAAAGTTTGAGCCGACAACGAACTTGGGGTCCGGGAACTTGTAGAGGCCCTTCTTGTCGCGGATAAGCCGGACAAATGGTTCGCCCTTGTAGGCGTTGCGATACATCTTCCAGAGCTCCAGTTCTTCGATCTGCCTCTTCAGGAACGTGTGGTTTGTAGTGAGTATCCCCCTGACGATGTTTACGGCATGGGGACTCATGCTGACTTTGATCTGCTTTTTTGCCACGAGTGAAAGCTCCTGCTCAATCTCTCCCGTGTGCCTGTGCTTTGCTGGCTTGTATGGCCTGACCACGCCGTAGCGCATCGCATGGTGCGTGCCAGCGTTTGCCTTCGCGCCTGCGCCGGAAGAACCGATCTTGCTGTCCACGACGACATGTTCGGTGTCGATCAGGTTGTTCTCGATGAGCGGCTTAATGGCGAGAAGCGAGGTGACGGCCATGCAGCCTGGGCAGGAAACCAGCTGGGCTTTTCTTATCTCTTCACGGTGGAATTCCGGCACTCCGTAAACCGACTTTGAAAGCATTTCCGGGAACGGGTGCTCCCAGCCGTACCATTTGACATAGTCTTTCGGATTCTTTAGCCTAAAGTCTGCCGACAGATCGATTACCTTCATTCCCCTGTCGTACAGGTCCTTGACTATTTTGTTCGCCTTGCCGTGCGGCACTGCTGTGAACACAAGGTCACACGAATTTGCGAGCTTGTCCATGTCCATTGGCGAAAAGGTAATGTCGATAAAGCCTTTCAACGAAGGATGTACGCGGTGGACATAGTCCCCCGCCTTTAGCCTTGAAGTCACCATGTTCACCTCGACCTTGGGGTGAGTGACCAGGAGGCGCAAAAGTTCTCCACCTACATAGCCTGATGCGCCGACTACTCCCACCTTTGTCAATCAGTTCTTCTCCATGTTTGCAAGTCCGCACATTTCTTTATACATTTTTGGCTCAAAAAACCTCATTTATATTTTTTGGTCAAGTATGACCTAATGTGGGTCTTTAATGACCAGAATTGGTCATTCATTTTTTCGCAACCCTTACCGCGTAATCTATCATTGCGCCGGGAATGTCGGCCTTGGACACGCTGGAAGCGCCATGGAACTCGACAGTGTTGTTTACTTCATGGACGATAAGGCCGTCGTTCTTGTCCTCCATCATGTCGACGCCGACGATGCCGCCCCCCACCGCCTTTGCTGCCTTTAATGCCAGATCTTCGAGCTCTTTTGTTATCGGGGCAAGTTCTGCCTTGCCGCCCCTTGCCACGTTGGTGCGCCACTCTTTTTCGGCAGAGTACCGATATATGGCGGTAACCACCCGGTCGCCAACCACGATGCACCTTAGGTCCCGTGGCGGCCTGTCGATCATTTCCTGAACGTAATATATCCGGGCAAGAGGGCTGTCGTCTTCTTCCCTCATTTCCACCGCCATGCTCGCCATCTCTTCATCGCGGAGAGGAAAGACGCCCCTTCCCCATGAGCCGACTATCGGCTTTAGCACGAGAGGAAAGCCGGTCCTGCCCATAGCTTCCATCGCCGACTCGGCGCTGAACGCAAACTGGGTCTTGGGCGTAGGCACCCTGCTCTTTGCAAGCGCAAGCGACGTAAGAAGCTTGTTTCCGCAGGTTTCGGCCACTTTGAACTTGTTGATGACCGAGTATCCCAGGAATTCTAGGCACGCTGTAATGTACAGCCCGCGGTAGTGGCTCACACTTCTCTGCAAAATCACTTCGCCAAGCGCAAGATCTTTTTTCCTGCCTTTCGTGTTTATCGTGACAGTCTTGCCATCCACTATTTGCGCCTTTACGCCTTTTTTCTGCGCCTTTTCAAAGAGTGCCTTTTCCTCAAAGCGCACCTTGTCGTAAATGATGGCGAGCTCTACCATTATTTTATTGTCCCCAGTCTTCGCCTACTGTTTCTGCCGGCTTCAGCTCCACCTTTTCGCCCTTTGAGGCGATTTCATAGTCTCCTCCGCAGTCGGGGCACGTTACTATCTCCCCTACTACGGAATCCTCTGGAACGCTGATGTCGGCTCCACATTCTTGGCACTCAACTTTTGATTTCATTTTTTTCCTCCTTTTTGTTTTTTATCCACGTTACCTGCAGCAGTGTTCGCAATGGAATTTGCGATGATAGACTGCAGGCCCCATAGCTCAACGAATCCCTTTGCCATGCTCTGGTCAAAGGTCGATCCTGCGGCATAAGTTGCCAGATCGTTTCTGTACAGGGAATTTTCAGACTCCCTGCCAACGACGCGAAGAGATCCCCGCTGCATCTTTTGTCTGACTTTTCCGCTAACTCGCACCTGAGTCGCATCTATAAACTTATCCAGATCGCTGCGCAGAGGATCCTGCCACAACCCGGAATATGCGAGCCAGCTCCACTGATCGTCTACTAGGCGCTTGAAGGCAAGTTCGTGCTTTGTAAGCACCATTTTTTCCAGATCTTTGTGTGCTTCAATTATCGCAATTGCTGCCGGCGCCTCGTAGACCTCCCTTGACTTTATCCCCACCACCCGGTCCTCGATGTGATCCACAATTCCAACGCCGTGGGCTCCTGCCTTGTCATTCACATAATTTACGAGGTCAATGAGCTGCATGCGCTTGCCGTCAGCTGCCACCGGAACTCCGGCCTCAAATTCTAGCTCGAGATAGCCTGCCTTGTCATTGTCAAAGTCTATGAATTCAAAGGCGTCCTTCGGAGGTTCAGAGTACGCATCCTCGATGTCACCGCCTTCGACCGCTCGGCCCCACAAGTTAAGGTCGATGCTGTATTTCTTCGCGTCATCGCTTATCGGAATGTTCTGCTCCTTTGCAAATTTCAGCTCCAAATCGCGAGTAAGGTTCATGTCCCTCACCGGCGCGATGATTTTCAGGCCCGGATCAAGCGCCCGCATCGTCACATCAAACCTAATCTGGTCGTTGCCCTTGCCTGTGCAGCCGTGCGCTATCGCTCTTGCACCCTCTCTCTTTGCGACCTCGACGGCCTTGGCCGCGATAAGAGGGCGCGCAAGTGCAGTCGCAAGAGGGTACTTGCCTTGGTAGAGACCGTTTGCCTTGATGCTGGGTGAAACATAGTCATGCGCAAATTCCTCCCGTGCATCGACATAAACGTGCTTGATGGCACCAATTACTTTGGCCTTCTTTTCGATTGCTCTGAAATCATCATCCTGTCCGCAGTCCACCGTGACGGTAATGACATCGAGCTTGTGAAGAGTCTGCAGATAACGGATGCAGACGGATGTATCCAGGCCCCCCGAGTAGGCCAGGACAACCTTCCCGTTACCACCTGCCATGAATTATGTACATTTGTTGCGGGGGTAAACACTACATTTATATTTTTTGGTCAATAATGACCTAAATCAGGGTGATATTGGCCGATGCTGGTCAGCAACCAAAAATCAATAACAAACGCTGTTAAAGAGGTCATCAATAGCGATCTGTCGTTTCAGGACTCACTTCAGCGCGACTATTGCAACATCAGTGCACTTGCAAGGCTCATCAAGCCAAAGATAGATCAGATGCTGGGCAAGAACACGAGCCTCGAAAGCATCGTCACTGCGTTAAAGAGATCACGAAGGGACTACGACGTGCCGGAACGGCCGATAGCCGCTATACTGGCCGGCAGTACTGTCAGCGTCAAGACGGACGTTGCCAAGGCATCAGCTGCGAAGACAAAGCGGACTATAGAGAAAGTCGCAAAGGCGCTGACCCAGAACACCGACAATTTCATCAGCGTGGCTGAAAGCATGATGTCCATCACCCTTGTGTTTGACGATGTGCTTTTGGACGACGTCAAGGCAATGTTTTCCCATGAGGACATACTGGAAGTAGAGGATGACTTGGCGGCAATCATTGTGCACAGTCCCGAAGAAATAATCAAGACGCCGGGTTGCGCGATAGCATTTTACAATCAGCTAGCACGCAGACATATCAACATAGAGGACACGGTCAGCTGCTACACGGACACCATAATGCTTGTCAGGATGGACCAGGTGGGCAAAGCATTCAACGCTCTAACTGACCTGATATCAAGTTCCAGAAAGATGCCAAAGAAAAAACAGCACAGGTAAAAAGGGTTTTATCTCACGCAAAGTCACAGGAACTTTGTGTATCGGCGCTACACGCTGGACGAGGTCAAGCGCAAGATAGTCGACGTTTTGCAGAATGCGGGCGGGATGGGATTGTCCGGGATAGAGCTTGCAGACAAGACCGGCATCAACAGGATGACCATCACCAAATATCTGGATGTAATGAATGCCATGGGTCTTCTGAAAAAGAAAAAGATGGGACCCGTCAATGTCTGGGTCCTCGAATCAGGCGTAGGAGACATCGAGTTTCCGATAAACTATGTCCAGGTGCAGCAAAAGCTGATAGCGGCCCTGCTTGCAGGCGAGGAGGAGCAGTCCCGCAAGATCCTGGTGAGCGTGCTCAACTCTGATGTGGACCAGGTGCGGGTTCTGACAGACGTTATAATTCCGGCTTCAAACACTGTTGCCGAGCTGTATAGCAGGGGCAGGCTGGACAAGACCGAGCGGGCTTTTCTCACCAACCTGATGATGGAGCTGGTAGACCTGGCAAAATTCAACGCACGTCCCGTTGAACAAAAGTCCAATGCAAACGCCATATTCGTCGCGGGCTCGGAAGACAGGCTGTTTCTCACCAAATGCGCATCTGTGGCGTTTCAGATCCTGGGCTGGGACGCCATATACATAGGCAATGTCGAACAGCAGATTGACCCGTTTTTTGATATCGACTTTCAACGCCATATCTCCCGCGTGTGGGCCGAAAAGCGCGGGCTGATGGTCGTTTGCATATTTTCTTCCGGCGAAGGCGCGCTAAAGTTCCTGTCTTCAACCTCAAGGGCAATGAAAGGCAGGGTAAAGGGCGAACTTCGCATTGCAGTGTCGGCTCCTCCGGAGCTCCAGCAGGCGGCCGAGGAGAGTTCTGACTTTGTTGCCAGAGATCTGCCGACTCTCGTAGAATGGGCAGAGCGGGAATACAGCTCTACGAAATAGCTAGGCCTGCTGCAGTGGTATGGGCGTGATGGGCGGAGCTCCCGGCACAATTGTCTGTATTATCAGCGTTATTACAATGCCTATTACAGCAAACACTACCGTGGCCAGTATTGCGATCCCCAGCGCCCGCAGCCAACCCGTATCAAAGCCTTTCTTAAAGACGCCGATCCACGCAATGAATGCAATGATAAACGCTATCCCGACAAGCCATCCTGCTTCTCCAAAGGCCACAGAAAGCGCTATAGTAGAAATGAAAAAGACGATCGCGTATACCACAGGTCCGACCGCCGTGACCAGCATCGCGCGGGTAAACTTGGCGCGGCCGAGTGTTAGGATCTTTGCTGCCAGCCACACGGGAATGGATACGAGAATCCATAGGACCAGGAGTCCCACGAGGACGGCAAAGACTATGGCGACGAGTTCTGTGCCACCCTGAAGCAGCATCTGCTCTAGCAACAGCACTGATAGAACACGAATCAGATTTAAGGGCTGCCAGTGAAGGAACGATGACAGACTCGTCGTGAAATTGGCTTCTTTTCAGGTTGACCTCAGCATGAATTAGCACTTAATTTCGGCACAATGGGATTGATCGAGCAAACGGTCATCGGCGCCACCAAAGGAGGAATCAGTGGTACACAAAAATCTTTGTCAGTCAAGTTCTTCAATGTCCCGTATAGCGAGTTTGTCGCAAATTTCGGACAACACGTCACGCGCCCGGTGCTCATCAGGTTTGGAACCTTTTGCCCTCTCCATTCTTAGCATGCATTCTCCCCGTGCGTAGGCAAGTTAGCTCAAGCTAATAAAGTTTTTCGGCTATTGGAGGAAAAGCGAGGAAACAGGCTCGTCGGTCTGCGTGCCTCTAGCGGCTCAGGAACTAGATTTGGTTGGTGGAATCACTGACAATTAAGTTCTGCTGAAGAAAGTCCTAGGTGACTCGGTGAATCAAAGAACAATTACCAAAAATAGAGTCTCCCGTTTACACTCAATCCGGCCTTTGCCGTAAAGACATGGTAATTAATTAGCAACCGGTATGGCTTCATAAGCATATGCTGCTATTTGTTGACATAGGAATTCTATTGCTTGTTTCATTAGCACCGGCTTTTGCCCTATTTGAGCATAAGGCTTCGGTCACGACACCAGAGCTTGGGGTCGAGACCTTCGTCGAAGCCATATCAGGTCCAACCACTATGGCTTTTGCGGGCAATGACATACTTGTTTTGCAGAAAAATGATGGGAAAGTACGCCTCGTGCGTGACGGCGTACTCCAGATGGAACCAGTTCTCGATGTAAACGTGGCTAATGAAGGTGAACAGGGGTTACTTGGAATAGCGGTCTCAGGATCGACAGTCTATCTCTATTTTTCGGAATCGTTGCATGACGGTGAGAACGCGGTATCAAGGCGGGTGTACAAGTACAATTGGGATGGTCAGCAACTACAGAATCAAGAGCTTGTAAAGGACATGAAGTCTACACAGACATATCATAACGGAGGAGGCATTACAACAGGTCCAGATTCAACCGTGTATCTGGCTGTAGGCGATACGGGTAGATATGGCATACTGCAGAATCATGGCCCGAACTCGACTTTTTATCCTGATACAAGTGCAATCATTCCCGTAGCACCGGAAGGTCCATACTATGCCATTGGAGTGCGCAACAGCTTTGGCATAGCGTTTGATCCATTCACGGGAGCGATGTGGGACACGGAAAATGGCGACGACAGCTATGACGAGATAAACATGGTAAAGCCGTACATGAATAGCGGCTGGGAAAAAGTGATGGGGCCTTCCGATACTACTGCGCTGGCGCGACTCCCGCAATACCTGAACTATACTTACAGCGAGCCAGAATTTTCATGGGAGCAGCCCGTTGCCCCAACTGGACTTTCTTTTGTCAGGGCGGAGCCGCTCGCCGACTTCAACGACAGCCTATTTGTTGGTGACTGTAACACCGGTTCGCTCTACAGGTTTGTGATGAATGAGCAACGTGACGGATTTGTGTTTTCTAGCAAGGAACTAAAGGATGGTGTAGCGAACATGGGCGAGAAAGCGGATGAGATAGTATTCGGGACAGGCTTTGGCTGCATAACAGACCTAGAAACGGGTCCTGATGGCCTACTCTATATTACATCATATAGTAGAGGGGCGATTTTCCGCTTGGTGCCAGCAGATCATGTGGCATCACCTCCTGCTCAGGGACAGGAATTCATGATACTGATATACATAATTGCAGGAACGGCAGGAACAGGAGCGATCGTGCATCTTGTTATGCGTCGCAGGAAGAAAACGCGATATGGACTCTAGATGGATAAGGAAAATTACGCTTCAACAGCCGCATGCATTACATTTGAAACCAACTTAGGAACCGCTAAAAAGTGCGGGCCCGTCGGGATTCGAACCCGAGACAGCCGGATTTCTTTCCATGAAAGTTAAAAGTCCGGTACTCTACCTGGCTGAGCTACGGGCCCTACAAGGCATACGCTCTTGTATGGTATAATTTAATGCTACGGCTACCCCTATGTTTAATTAGCAAGTGGACGTCTAGACATCAATGGTCGATGTCATCTATGGACGCGGCGTCACTGATATTTTGCGCGAAATGCCATATTACATTAGCATATTCAAAAAAATGGCGATGTACAGGCTCTTTCATGTAAAGCAGCCGATGTACGGGTCCGTCGACGTCAACAACGTCTGCAACCTTCACTGCACTCATTGCTACTGGTGGCTCAACCGCAAGGAAGAGCAGGACATGTCAGTTGAGGACTGGAGACGGATAATCAGAGATGTCTTTAACAAGCAGCGCATTTTCGTCACCACCCTGGTCGGAGGGGAGCCCACTCTACGCCAGGACATACTGGAGGTCTTTTGCGAACTGATGCCCCGGCGCGTCTGCGTCGTTACCAACGGAACGTTCCCGCTAAAGCGCTACGACGGCCTCTACTTTTACTGGGTCTCGCTGGATGGGACAGAAAGGGTTCACGACAACATCAGGGGCAAGGGATCGTACACAAAGACAAAGCAGAATATCATGGAATATATCTCCGGACCCCCGCGCAGGGGCAAACCCGCTTACAAGGATATCTGGCTAACGATGACGATAAATTCGGTCAACCATCACACAGTGGAGGACCTCACAGAAGAATGGCGGGGAACTGTAAACAAGATAGGCTTCCAGTTTCACACTCCATTTGTCAAGGGCGACCCGCTAACATTCCCCTTTGGAGAGGAGCGGAACAGGGTAGTGGACAAGATAATCGAGCTGAAAAGGAAATACCCTGATTACGTCATCAACAGTGTCAAGCAGATTTCGCTTATGAAGGGCAACTGGGGCGGCGTCGGCACCACTCCGGTACAGTGCCCCTCGTGGGCCATACTGTCCCTCGACCACATGGGCAGGCTCAAGCAGCCGTGCTGTATAGGTAGCGCGGACAGCAAGTCGCTAAAGCCACTTTGCGAAGATTGCGGCCTGGGCTGCTATTCGATTCTTGTGGCACAGGGCATAACCGGAAACTAGCACTTTAGAGGATCGCAAGTGCGCGAACAGGCGAACCTGTTGCCCCTTGCAACTTTAGTGGCGCAATTACGAGCGTAAAGCGCTCATTGCCAATCTTGCACAAATTGCATAGGTTCTCAACTATCAGTATGTTTTTTTGCAAGAGAATCCTGTGCGCGGAAAAATTCGGATCGGAACCAGCATCTATGCTTGGCCCGTCAATAGCTACGGCACCTATTTTCCTTTCTGCAAGATATGTGGCGGCAGAGGCGGAAAGCCCCGGGTTCTCTGTCATATAGTTGTCGGAGCGCTGGTGTTTTTCCCAGCCGGTTGACAGCACCACGGTGTCATTTTCTCGGATCCCTTTTCGCTGGACGTCTTTCACTCCAATGAGCTGATTTTTCCTCTTGGGAACATTCACCAAGAGCGCGGGGCGCACCAGCCTGTCCGCGCTTATCATGTCGATATCAGGCATGCCTTGACCGAAATGCGAGGGCGCATCCATATGAGTTCCAGTGTGGGTGCTCATGAACATAACCTCAGAGTCGTAGCCATGAGTCTCGTGTTTTGACCAGGGAATGAACGAAGGCTGCGGAGAGCCAGGAAAGACCTTGATGTGAGGCGAAATCTGCATCGTGAGGTCCAATATCCTCATCAATTTGCTGAAATCAGCTCGCATTAATAACCATGCTTTGATCGTTGCGATCTCTTTAATTACTTATTATGCGATGGTTATGCATGGCAACAGCGTACGTCCTTATCAACTGCGACCTTGGTTCTGAGGAAGAAATAATACGAGAGATAAAGAAACTCCCAGAAGCTGTTGAGGTAAACGGAGTGTACGGGGTTTACGACATCATTGCCAAGATAAGGTCAGATACCATGGACAAGCTGAGAGAGACCGTGACGTGGCACGTCAGGCGCATAGACAAGGTGCGTTCTACCCTGACAATGATAGTCATAGAGGGTCAGGGAGACAAGAAATAGTTCACTTCACCAGGTTCTTCATATAGCCTGCTGCAGTGATCGCCTCCTCTTCACTGTTGAAAAAGTGTGGCGCCGCCCGGACGGCCTTTTTTCCGCCGCCGATGTCCCGTGCGGCAAACACGATGTTGTTTTGCTCAAGCCGCTTTACGATTTCAGACGAGTTCGAGCCTGACGGGGGCATGAAAGTCACTATAGAGGATCTCTTGTCTTCTTCTTCCGGGCCATACAGTTCGACTCCCGGGATCCTGCTGATTTCTTCGCGAAGAACTCGTGCTACCCGCATGTTCATTTCCCGGATGCTGCCAACGCCTATTCGCAGTATGTATCGCAGCGAAGACTCTAGGCCCGCGGCACCGGGGAAATTCCTAAAGCCGGCCTGAAAGCGTGAGGGCATTCCGAGCTCGGCCAGAGTGTGGCCTTCGTCAGACAGAATGGCAGATTCTCCGCCTATCGACTTTGGAGTTAGCGTTTCCGCTGCCTGCTTGCTGCAGAAGAATATACCTATGCCCAGCGGGCCGCATAGCCACTTGAAGCCGGGGAACGCTAGGAAATGGCAGCCTATTTTTCTTACATCGACGGGTATGGTGCCCGCGCTCTGAGCCGCGTCCACGCAGAAAAGCACGTTGTTCTCGTCGGCGATCTTGCCTACCTGGTCAAGTGGCATTATCGCCCCCGTGTTGTAAAGCACATGGGACATGGTAACAAGCCGCGCTCTTTTCATCGCCTTTTCGAGTTTGGCGAGATCGAAAAAGCCATTCCTGTCGATCCTTAGCTCTCTCAAAGTCACGCCTTTTTTCTGCGAGACTCCCAGCCAGGGATAATAGTTTGCCTGGTGCTCGTGCCGGCCACCCCGCACCACGATTGAATCGCCCTTTTTCCAGCCGATCCCTCCAGCTACCATGTTTAGCCCCTCGGTGGTGCTCTGTGTGAGCACGACTTCGTCCCGGTCGCAATTTATCAGGTGGGCAACCCTTGTTCGCAGCTCGCTCAATAGTGCCACGATATATTCTGACGTGGCCAGAGCATCCGGACCGCCTTCTGACAGCTTTAACATAAAGTCAGTCATTGCCTTGATTGTCGAAAGTGGAGTCGGCGCTATAGCCCCGTTATTCATGTAGATCGTCTTTCTTGTTACCGCAAAGTCCCTGCGAATCTGGGTCGGGTCGATGTCGCTCATATTATATTCATCCACTGCATCCTTAGCGACAGTGGAATTCCATGAAATCCTGAGCGCACGGGGGTTAAATACGCTGATGTTCACCGACCCGTACGCCAAGTTTTGCTTCACAGCCAACCTGGCTTCCAGATTCAGCAGACCGATTTATTTTGATCTTGATACCACGTTTACAGCCTACCTGCGCGCGGGCCTTGTCAAAGCTCGAGCGGACATCTACCTTCCATCAGAAAGCAATTTCATCCTTATGCTAAAGGATGTACTCTCTTCAATCGAAACCAGCGATCTGGTGATCTTTGATTCTGTAAACAGCTTTTATAGCCTCTTCAGGCTGCCGGAAAAATCGCTGGGAAGCCGCAACCACCTGCTGTCTATTCTATTGATGCTCCTGGTCCGGCGCGGGGTGGACTGCCGGGTGCCGGTTCTCGCTACGAGCATGCTGCGGTACAGGCATGCGGGAGGATGGATTCAGTCGCCCACCAGCCGGCGCCTCCTGCAGAACAAGAGCGCGGTAAAGTTAAAGGTGGAGTGGCGTGAACCTCAGAATTCATTGATTTTGACAGTTCTCGAGCATGACTCGATACCTCAGGGAAGCGAGTTGGTCTGCGAAAACACCGCAGTTCTTACAGCTTGACGCCTACCAGCATAAAACCAATTAGAAGAGTTATCCCTATTGCCCCAAAACCGGATATCATCAGAGCCTGCTGCGCCTTTGGGTTCAGCGACTTTCCAGACTCGTACAGCATGAAAGCCCCTCCCATTCCGATGAATAGCAAAAGAGTCACTACCACCGTCTCGCCGGCCGTCTGCACCGTGCGCGTGGGCACAATGAAAGCGCTGATGTTCCTCCCTTCAATCAACGCGTTGACCAGACCGGACGCGAGCGCGAAAAACACCGCAAGGTAAGCGATAGCAACTAGACCGGCGACCTTTGAAGTTGTAGTAAGCATAACTGCGTCGTTGTAAGGCTTTAAAATCCCATCTATAAATAAACCTTCCATGACTCGACAGGACAGGTGCGTCGCCTGCCACCGAAAGAATCTTGATGGCAGCAAGTATTGCATTCATCACGAACAGGCACTCCGCAGCATCAAGGATCACCACAGGGCATGGTCCGATGCGTACGGCAAGATTTCCTGGTTCGAGTTTCTCGACAGGATTTCGAAAATGGACGAGACAGGAAGCTGGGTAATGGAAGTGATAAAAGTCGAAAAGGCGGTCATGACAGAAAAAGCATGACTGACGCGCCACCAGAAAACTACCGGAAGATAACACCAGACTACCTATATCTTTCCAAGGGATTGGAAATGCACGGCAAAGGAACAACTTCGGACGGAATCCCATGAGCAGTCCTATCTGATGTCAGAGCTGGAATCACTTGGGCTCACGAGCATAAGATTAAATGAATTTAACAGTAATTCCGAGCTGAGGATGCTGGTCAGCGCGATAAAGGAGGACTTTATCGCCGAATACCGGCGGTCTTTGACCAGCACAATTGCCTAGTCTCCCCTCATGCGAACTCTAGAACTGCCCTCAGGGTTCCCCGCTCTAGGGACTGTATCAGGTCTTCGAGAATATTCACCATCTCTTTCTTGCTGACGATGCCAGACTCGACGCTCCTATCTATCATGTGGCCCATAAGGTGTTCCAGGACATCCCTGTTGTCGCCACCGGCATAATTATCCATGCAGTATGATTGTGCAGAGGTTGCTTTAGCCATCGGCGTGTAATTTTCTGTACATATTCTTGATGTTATGGAAGCCGGGTTACATAAGACCAAAGCTCGCTCGAGAAAAATATGAAAAAAGTGAACTGAGCCGTAAAGGCTCCAAAGTGTTGTGGCGAGGGAATTGTTGCCCGCGATATTACATGTCCATGCCGCCCATTCCACCCATACCTCCCATTCCGCCTGGAGGACCTGGTGGGCCGCCGCCTGACTTGCTAGATGCTATCACGTCGTCTATCCGGAGGATCATTGATGCTGCCTCTGTCGCCGACTTGATTATCTGTTCCTTGACAGCAAGTGGTTCTACGATATCCAGCTTCGACATGTCGGTAATCTTGGCATTCCTTGCGTCAACTCCCGTCCATTTGCTGCCCTTGCTCTGCTTTGAGCGAAGCTCTGTCAGTGTGTCTATTGGATCCATTCCTGCGTTCTCTGCCAGGGACAGTGGTATAACTTCGAGGGCTTCAGCAAATTTCTCCGCTGCAAGTTGCTCCCTGCCGGAAAGAGTCTTTGCCCATTCCATCAGTTTTGAAGCCGCGTACGCTTCTGGGGCCCCGCCGCCAGCGACTATGGCCGGCTTTTCAAGAACGTCCTTTGAAACCATGAGAGCGTCGTGGACCGAACGCTCTGCTTCGTCTACCACACGCTGTGATCCGCCCCTGATAAGAATAGTCACCGATTTGGGGTGCTTACAGCCCTCAACAAAGACCCATTTGTCCGTCTCCACCTTTCGTTCTTCAACCAAGTCTGCCGATCCAAGGTCCTTTGCAGTCAGGTCGTCAAGGTTGTTGACTATCCTGCCTCCCGTGGCGCGGGCCATCTTGGTCATGTCGCTTTCCTTCACCCTTCTTACCGTCAGGACGTTTGCCTTGGCAAGGTAGTGCTGAGCAACATCATCAATCCCCTTCTGGCAGACCACCACGTTGGCGCCGCTTCCAATGATCTTGTCAACCATCGATTTTAGCATCCTGTTCTCTTCTTCAAGGAACATCTTCATTTGATCCGGAGAGCTGATGTTTATCTTGGCATCAAACTCTGTCTTTTCGATTTCAAGCGCCGAGTTTACCAGGGCGATCTTGGCCTTTTCAATCTTTTTTGGCATGCCACCATGCACCACTTCCTTGTCAAGTACTATTCCCTTGATCAATTTTGTGTCACGTATCGAGCCGCCCGCCTTTTTCTCTACCTTGATGTCATCGATGTCAAGCCTGAAGCCCGAGTCGGCCTTTTCCGCTACCGCAAGCGCAGCAGTCACCACGATGTCAGATAATTCGTTAGCATCCCTTGACACGAGCTTTGTCTGCATCGAAGTCTTGGCTATCCTGACGAGCTCTGCCTTTTCATTGCCAACAACCTTTTGCGCGATGCTGTTTAGCACTTCGATCGCCTTCGTTGCACTCTTTCTATAGCCGTCAACGATTATCGTCGGGTGGACGTCCTTGTTTATCAGCTCCTCGGCCTTGTCGATGAGGGCTCCCGCAAGAACCACTACAGAAGTAGTTCCGTCGCCGACCTCGTTGTCAGTAGCCTTGCTAATCTCGACCATCATCTTTGCAGCAGGGTGCTGGACATCAATTTCCTTCAGAATCGTTGCCCCGTCGTTTGTTATCGTCACGTCGCCAAGCGAGTCTACAAGCATCTTGTCCATGCCTCTTGGTCCAAGGGAGCTTCTCACTATTTCGGCGATGAGCTTTGCAGCCGTTATGTTGTTCTTTTGCGCGTCGCGACCCTTTGTCTGCGAAGCGCCTTCCTTCAGAATTAATACTGGAACGCCTCCAGCCGAGCCTTGTTGTATTGACATTTTCTCACATGCCTCCTAAAATCGCAAAAATAGTTGGCATTTGCGACATATTTTAAATTTACTGCAACTGGGCGCTACTGCTTTGCCAGCCTGATCCTAGCTATCCCATTGAGGTAGTGTACGTACTGAACCACGGGGTTGACCGCGCTCTCGGGCATTTTCGCAAAAAGATCATATTTCTTCGACCCGTGAGCCGTTATTATCACCTGGCGTCCGTCAGGCTCGAACCTTGCACTGATGTCTGAAGCGTTGGCCACGCCGCGAATCTCCGCAATGACCTCGTAGTAGTCCGGGCCTTCGATGACTTCGGGTATAACCGGAGAAACATCCTCTATCCGGGGCCTTTCCTTTCTTCCGAGGGGGTTTCTGAAAGACGGCCTGGCGGTACTCCCCGCGCTCTGCTGTGCCCCGCTGTATTTTAGCGAGTCCGGCAGTGCCCTCCACGCAAGCCCTGCTGCAGCACCCGCGACAAACCCTCCAATGTGGGCAAGGTAAGCCACGCTATCCTGCTGTAGTGGGTTGAGGAGTCCCAGGAGGGTGAATACGACCTGCATGACAAACCAGAACGGGATGTAGATTAGCACAGGTATCCTGACAAAGTAGATAAAGAACACCGCAATGGCGGTGAGGATCTTTGCCCTTGGGTACATCACAAGGTACGCACCCAGTATGCCGGAAATTGCCCCCGACGCGCCGACCGCAGGGATGTCGCCTCCTCCACTAGAGACCGCGAAAACGCTGTGTGCAAGGGCAGCTGCCGCGCCCCAGGCAAGGTATATCGCCAGGAACTTTAGCCTTCCGAACCTGTCCTCGATGTTGTCGCCAAATACGAAAAGAAACACCATGTTTCCGATTATGTGCGGTATGCTCCCATGCATGAACATTGAAGTGACGATGGTGGGCGCGCTGGAAGGGAAATCATCAAAGAGCCTGTTTGGGACAGCGCCATAGGTAAGGAACATTTCTGCTACCGCCTCTTCGTTGGAGAAAAGGCCTGTCGTGATCACCTGCCAGACGAAAACGATCACATTGATTCCTATCATTCCATAGGTGAGCCACGGTCTGCCATGCATGCGCTCCGTATCGTCATGGATTGGAAACATGCCTTCAGGTTCGACCTCTAAAATGCATTAGAAGAATTAAGTCTTTGCGCTAAAAGCCGAACGGATTTCTGTTGGGCATGTCGCCTCCCCTTTCACGGTGTGCCTTTTTCATGTGGCGCTGCATCCTTTCCTTTTCGTCAAAAATCATGTCGCAGTGCTCACACTTGTACACCTTCTTCGAGACTCCTGCGTCATCGGTTTTCCTGCCAAAGAGGCCCAACATGCAGGCTTTGGACCGCCGGCTTGATTAAAGTTGCGATCCCGGCTGTTATCTTGATTGTTGTCACAATTGCATACCATACTAATCTTATATCTCGACCTCAAGGAAGGGATTCTCGAGTAGACCCGTGATTGCAGACTTTTCTCGCATTGACCAATCGCAACTGGGCATGGTTTCTGGTCCCAATGAACGCCAGTTCTGCTGGCATTGCAACCATCATCCCGGTATACATACTGGCTCTGGGCGGCCAGGTTAGAGAAGTCGCTATCGCTGCCTTTCTTACAAACCTTGCAATGACCCTGGGGGCAGTATTCTGGGGCAAGCTCATAGACGTAATGCACTGGAGGAGTAGGATTATTGTGATTTGTTCGGCAGCTATAGCGGCTGCGGCAGCGTCGACATATTTTGTGTCGAGCATTCCGGCACTGATTGTACTTTCCGGCGTTGTAGGATTTTTTAGCGTTGGCCCTGTCCCTGTGACAAATCTTCTCGTCATGGAAAAATCAAGAAAGGAGGACTGGTTCAAGACGTTCAGCTGGACATCGCTCATCGGCTCCACCGGGCTTGTTATCGCGATGCTAGCCGGGTACATCTGGCTCATGGAGTTTGACGGGAGATCGTACGCTATGGTCTGTGCTGCGATCGCAACTTCATCCCTCGTCCTGACAATGATGTTCATCAAGGACCCTCCGACAACTCTTGACAGGAAGGCGATGGTTAGGTGGCCGGCGCTCTTTTACCGGCTCCGGCATGTACCTGTAATGTTTCTCAGACCCGCGTCTGACCTGTCGACAGCCAGGCTGCGTCAGTGCGTTTCAAGGAAGGAGTTTCTATTCTTCGCCGGGACCGGGCTTTTCTTTCTTTCAGGAAGCCTGATGTACACGGCGTACACGCCGTTTCTAAAGGACAGTGGGGTCACCGATTCAGAAGTGTTCCTTGCCTACACGGTCCTGCACATGTCAAAAGTTCTCTTTCTGCCATTCAATCAGCGAATAGTTGCCAGAGGAGGCGAAGAGGCGATGAGCAGGCTGGCATACGTCCCGCGGATCTCGGGAATCGTTCTTGCCATCGTGGCGGCGTCTCTGGTCGCCGGAAACCACGGATCTGTCCTGATGATTTCGCTTTTCGCATTTATCGCTGCCGAGATAGGCTTTACCATTTGGAGCACCACTACCACAGCGTCGCTGCTGAGGATAATACCTGGCGGCCACGAGGGAAGCATTCTTGGGATAAACAGCGCCATTGTGGGGGCAGGTCTACTGATAGGCTCGATAGCTGCTGGCGAGGTGTCAGGTGCGTTTGGATATGTGGTAACTTTCTCGCTGGCCATAGTATTCGCTATCGCGTCGTTTGTGATGGTCAGCAGGTTTTTCAGAAAGGCGCTATTGATAGTAAAGGTAGCTGCCTAGCTATTCCATGACTATCATTGTCAAAGTCGACTTTACCCCGTTTAGTTTTCGCAGTTTCCAGGTTATGGTCTCTTTGACTTTTTCCATTGTATCCGCTTCAACCTGCGCGACAATGTCGTAGACACCGTAAACCTGATAGACTTCCTTGACGCTTTCCAGTTTTTTCAAGTCGTTAACAAGAGAATCTTCACTACCGAGCTCGGCATTCATCAGGACAAAAGCTTTTGGCATATGCAGTCTTTATCAAAGCTGGCGTATAAAAATATGATCTATACTTCGTGTTTTAGCTTGCTTTCATCAAAAACCTCTGCCCTTTCCCACTGGTAGGCAAACAGGTCGGAACACCAATCCAAAAACTCTCTGTCTTCGCCATAGAACATCACGTTGAGATCCGGTTCTCCCTTCATGTCTGGGAATACGACGCATCCCTGATTTTCGTTAAAGATTGTCATGACACGGACCTCGGGCATCATCCTGCGCTCAACGAGTCCCTTGGAGATAAAGTTGCGCCACCCTATCTTTTGCAGAAGAACCGTCCGGCCCTTTGGGACCACCGCATTGCTTGCAAAGATGTACGAGAATTTCACCCCCTGCTCGATCCGACCACTCACCGTTTCGATGAGGTCAAGAGGAACCTGCGACATTATCTCCTTGATGTACTTGTCCGATTCGGCGTAGAGGTTCTTCCACCGCTGGAGAATGGCCATCACTCCATGAACCGTTTCGCATTTTCTGAACGCCCCGATTCGCTGGATGAATTTTGGCGGCAGGTCGCCCAGGCTGTGATCTGTAAAGAAATCCTTGTTAGCGTAGAGATAGTCATAGCTCGGAACAATCATGACGACTATCTTACCATACGGTGTCAGTGCCAGATCGCCTTCCTTTCCCTTTGAAACCAGGCCGGATCCGATGAGCCGGGTCATGTTCCTGTGCGCTTCCTGCATGGTGGCGTTCAGATCCGATGCAAGCTGCGACAGCCTGTGGGGTTTCTCGCTGAGTTTTGAAAGCATTGAAAGGCGAAGATCGCCTGCAAGCTCAAAGAACAAAGACCCAACGCCTTGATTGGGCTCCCGGTCCGACATTCTCGCTTCACTAAGAATTTACGTGTTTAAAAACATGTCAAGCTGGCGCCAAAGCATTATGGTAGCAAGGATTATAATTTGGCTGGCTCCACTGTTCTGCCGGTACATATGGGTGAAAAGAAGACGATCTCTGCCCTTGTCAGCGGCGGAGAGGCCAACGCTGGTCCGCCTCTAGGCCCGGCATTAGGTCCTATGGGCGTAAACGTGTTGCAGGTCGTAAATACCATTAACGAAAAGACAAAGGATTTTCCGGGGATGAAGGTTCCAGTCAAGGTCGAAGTGGACAGCGAAACCAAAAAGTTCACAATTGAGGTAGGCATTCCTCCTACCGCGGCACTCGTCGCCAAGGAGGCAGGGATTCCAAAGGGCTCGGGCACAGCTGGCACAAACTACGCCGGCGACCTTACGATGGCCGGTGCAGTAAAGATAGCAAAGATGAAGATCGACGGCTCATACGCCTTTGATGTCAGGGGCGCCGTCAGGGAGGTAATTGGCTCCTGCGTAAGCATGGGCGTAAAGGTAGAGGGCAAGCCTGCCAAGGAGGTCTTTGCAGAAATTGCCGCAGGCAAGTATGATGACCTCCTGAAGTAACTCTCCCCTTCCCTAGCAACGAAATCGTAATAACCGAGATCAAGCTTCTATAACAATAGCGTATTACATGCTTCGTACTGTTTTAGCACTTCTCATCCTATCGCTAGTGACTGCTTCAGTTACGGTCGCCCCTGCATATTCGCTTTCCATTGGCGAATCGGGCCCTCTGACTTACTACCTGAAGAAGGCCAAGCCCCTCCCTGAACTCCCTGATCGAGTCATCAACGTCAACGGCTTTCCAGTTGACAGGGACTTGATAGTGCAGGATTTTGGCGGAATTCTAGATCTCGGCAAGATGGAATACAACGGGAATCCATCCCGGACGCTTGTCTACGGTTCTGGAAACGTTGCGGGCCTTTCCAAAAGCGGGCAGTTTATCGGCTTTGGTGGAGGTCAGGCTGGCCAGCCGCTCTTGGGCATTTCCGTTTCACACTCACCTCTCCCTTCAAACCTGGGATTCTCTTACTCTGTTGATTCCCCGTTGCAATTCGACCAGTTGCCGCCTGCTGGAAATCCTTCTGCAGCTAGTGTGAGTGGAAGACTTTCAGGATCTTCGATAATTGGATCGGACACTGTTGCCAGCAGGTACAACATCACAGGCAGCGGGGTCAAGGTCGCGATAGTCGACACGGGAACTGACTTTGGCAATCCTGACATGATGAAGTCGCTGGCCCGGGATGAAAATGGAGTCCCAATAATGCTTGACGCTGACGGGCAGGGGCTTGTTCTAACCAATGCAACGTACATCGCAAAGATCGATCAAATATCCCGCAAAATGCTCGATGCAGGATATACGCCAGATTCACAACTCCCGGAAGGCATGACTTCTTGGGTGTATCTCAATGATACTGGAGCGGTGTACCTGCGGACATCACATGGCGAAATTCCGGTGTTCAACACACTGTATCCGTACCTGGGAACCCCGGTCCTTAACGCCACGGCAACAGTAGACTGGAAGATAGGAAAGAGCCCAACTGACTATATCCGATCGCAAAGCGGCGTCTACCGATTCGGAGTTATTTACCAGATCCAGCAGCATTTCGGCACGATTACATTCGGACTGGTTCCTATGCTTGTGGTTGATTCTGAACAAGCGGGCGTCTACGATACCATTATTCCAGACATGTATAGCGCCTGGTACTTTTTCACCCGTAATGAACTTGCGCGCATTGGTGGAAATGCAGTGGAGCATCTATACCCCACCCCGTCCTTTGATTTTACCGACGACAAGCCGATCAAGATCGGCGACGGTAACGAGTTTCTGGTCTACGACTATGACAAGGACGGTTTTCCGGATTTCAGCGCCGGCACGGTGGGTGCCAGGGTCGTCGATGTATGGCAGGTCATAGACAACAAGACAAAGCCTCTACTCGGCGATGAGACGGGGTATGGAGGGATAGTGGTTGCAGATCTACTTGAGCCGCTCGATCCCGGCGGGGAATACTTTGGTGTAATGTACGATCTGGCTGGGCACGGTACGAGTACTGCTGCCACAGTCGCTTCTTCCGGTGCACAGCAATACGAGATATACGGCAACGGTACGACGTATAACCTTGCGGGCATAGCACCTGGCGCAAAGATAATCCCCGTCAAGTCTCTCTGGATGGGCGACTCCCTCTACGCCTGGCTGTATGCCGCGGGATTCGATCTGAACAGCACCGACGGCAAGTGGAGCTACACCGGCGACCACAAGGCAGACGTGATAAGCAACAGCTGGGGCGTTGCGCCATTCCCCCTCCTGCAGTATGGTCCGGGGTATGACATACTGTCAGTGCTGTCTTCGCTCCTAGTCGTCCCGGAGCTTTTGGCGGAGAAATACCCCGGAACAATAATGATAAACAGTGTCGGGAACAACGGCCTGGGCTATGGCAGCGTCGGATCTCCCAATACCTCTCCTCTCTCGATTTCAGTGGGCGCCACGACGAACAACGTTCACATTGGCTACAATGGATTTGAGAACGTCACAAGGTTTGGAAACTCATCCGCGCCGTACGACGAAGTTTCGGATTTTTCCAGCAGGGGCCCGGGACTTTTTGGAGATCCAAAGCCGGAATTGATGGCCGTCGGATCGTACTCGTTTACGCCGACGATAGTGAACCTAAAGAATGTTGAGGCAACACCTGACGACTCTAACGCCGGCGGCGCCTTTGCCCTTTTCGGAGGCACCAGCATGGCAGCACCGATGGTGGCAGGAGTGGCGGCTCTTGTAATCGAAGACATGAAGACGCGAGGCGAGAAGGTTGACCCTTTCAAGGTCAAGACAATATTGATGTCTTCCGCAAAAGATCTAAAGAACGATCCGTTCGTGCAGGGATCTGGCAGAGTCGATGCGCTTGCAGCGATTGACCTGTCAAGTGGAGATAGCAGGATGCTGACTGCATACACGGAGGATACCGCGGCAAACATACTTTCAGTAATGTCTCCGGCCATCCATGCGTACAACAATACGCTTGGAATAATTGACGGTGCGCAGAACGTTCCAGCCGAGCTTGGCGACTCAAAGTATGGCGAGTCCAGATGGTTTGCCGGCCACATAGAGCAGGGGAAATCCGCTACAACGGAAATTGTAGTGGAGAATCCTACTGACAAAGCCATCAATGCCCGTGTTTCATCGGTTGTTGAAACTCTAGTATCGAGGCACGAGATTAATAACACCACACGCTTGTTCCAGACGGACCCGGAACACAATACTACAGAATTTGGCTTTATCCCCAACTATTACAACCTTGACATGGAGATTGGGGGCATTCCCAACGATGCAGACCTCATGGTGGCAAGAGTCAATTTCCCATTTGAGAGTTTCATGAACCTGACAGAAATCTTTGGTGACCATCTGCGACTCGCGTCGGTCTATGGCTATGACTGGATTGACAGCAATAGCGACGGTAACGTTTCCTATACTGAAACTTCCATGATAAATCGCGGTGGGTCATGGGGCACCGTACAGGAACTCAGAGTAGCTGACCCCCAGGAAAAGTTCGCGAACACTCCGCTAATAGGAGTCTATCCTGTACCCGAGGTCTTTTCATTCTGGCAGGGAGACAGATTGATAAATTCTACCGCAATGAATTACACTCTGACCATTGAATTCTACAAGAGGCAGGCAAACCCAAACATCAAGCTGGCACAGGATTTCATCACCACCAACAGTGTGCCGTTGAGCATTCCAGCGAATGGCAGAGCGTCTGTAAAGGCGACGATAGAAACGACAGAAGAAACGCTGCCAGGAGTATATTATGGCTCGATAATAATACGGCCAGATAACAGCAGGACAGCCGCCCTCATGCCGGTCAGTTATGTCGTTACCAGCAGGCCGGTGCCAAAGGACGTGCCGGTCGTGTTTTCACCCGATTCGCGAAATGACCAGGGCAAGCTAGGTCTGCGTCCTAACGGCTACGTAGGTGGACTCTTTGACATGACTTCAAGGTACGCGGCAGGCGACTGGCGTTCGTACTACTTTACGGTTGACGACAGATCTATAACGTCAATGAGCCTAAAGATCTCTTGGCCTCACAACTCGACGAGCATCAACGCAATGGCATTTGGCCCTGACGGCAGAGTCATTGCTTCAAGTGTTCCTGCGGGAGTATTTGAGACTTTTGCAGGCTGGCCCACCAACGACTGGCTCGGTACGACTTCGTTCAGCGAGGGAGGGGCCTTTTACTTTAGCCAGAACAACGGAGAGAACTCTACTCTTCTTTTCGTTCCCATAAACCAGACGGGCGTATATTCCGTGCTCTTGCACAACACGCTGTTCCACGGAAAAAGTCTGTACGAGCCCGTGCAGGTAGAAGCCAAGTTCTCGACGCTGCTCCCCGACACCGTTGCTCCCTTGATTACCGCGAACCTTCCAAAGATCGTTGGCGGCTATCCGCAAAAGATCCCTGTCACCATAGTTGAAGAGAACCCGGCCACCTTGACCTATACTATAGACGCCGGAGACTCGAATAATCTTGCAGCTGGACGACCTGCTGATTCTAGCGGCACCTTTGACGTCTTGCTCAACGGCGCAGAACTTGTGGAGGGAATGCACAGGCTCCGCATAGATTCAACTGACCTGGTAGGCCATTCAACCTCTTTCGTTTCCGCTTTTGAAGTCGATGGGACTCCCCCGAGCGTGGACTTGATGCTTCAGGTCGGGAACAGGACCACAAATGTGGCCGACAGGGCTGTCATCTCGGGTGATGCAATCATTTCGTGGAACATTACCGACAAGAATGGAGTGGCGTCGCCCACGACAATCTCGATCCTCAACGTCACAAGAACCGATCCCGGAGCCGCTTCGTCTGCAGCTATAAACTCGACTTTGCTGCAGGAAGGTAGCTATGAATTCTCGATCAGAGCGCGCGATATTCCTGGCAACAACGCTACAAGGAACGTTGCGGTAATAGTGGACAGGACACCCCCGGAGGTATCGCTGTCTATAGCAGGTGCAAGCTCCACCGTCAGCGGGCCTGCGAGGGTCATCATTGATGCCAAAGATGCCAACCTAGAGAGCACGATGCTGGAAATAGGGGACAGGAGGTCAATCAATGTTACTGGCATGGAAGAGTATGCGTTTGACACGACTGAATTTCCCGATGGCAAGTATCCATTAAGGCTGGTTGCCGCAGATGGAGCAGGGAACGAGAATATCGCTACGACAGAGATCTCTGTCTCAAACATGACGCCACTTATCATGTCTGTTGGACTGGCAGGGCTTGCCGCAGGTGGCGGAATCGCTTCAGCGGTGTGGTTTATTGTAACTAGAAGGCGCCGGTGACCGGCTCGCCAATAAGTCTTAAATAGGAATTATCACGAATTAAAGTTGCACATGAGTGAAGACAGGAAAACCTCCAGCATGCACGCAGGAAATGTGAGTCTTATAGAACTGTCAGAAAAGAATTTTGATGAAGTGGCAGGTGGAAGCAGGCCTCTTTTGGTAGATTTTTGGGCCACGTGGTGCGGCCCGTGCCAGTTCATGCTACCCATATTTGACAAGCTCGCCAAGAAATATGGCGACAAGGTTGCCTTTGGCAGGCTGAACGTGGACGACAACCAGGGCGTAGCAATGCGCTACGATGTCTATGCCATTCCAACTTTTATCATGTTCATGAATGGCAAGGCTGTCGACAGGGCAGTCGGTGCAGTGGGAGAAAAGGGTCTGGAAGGCCTGCTCCAAAAGTACCAGTAGGTCCGGCTAGAGGTATCCAAAAGTTGGATCTTTCTTTCTTTTCATCGACACCAGCACCTCTAGGATCTTCTTTTCCTGCTCATTCAACCTGTGGCTGAACCTCTCCAGCAGCTGTTTAGCTTCTCTGCCGTTGAAATCGGTGTAAAAAATATCCCCTTCGTTTATCTGCCTGCCGATGGTCGGGCCCTTGATTGATACCGCCACCTGCATCCCTGTCGTGGCCTCTTCTATTGCCTTGCCACTTTCCTGGATCTGGTGTATGGTTCCCACTTTCTTGCCCAATTCATCAATTACCTGAACCTTCTGTTTCAGCTTGCCCACCTGAATCTCGGCGCCAAAGACCGCCGGGTCGTTTCGCCGGAAAACAAAGCCCTTCATGAACTGGAACTTGCAGAGCGGCGGCAACTCGTTGAACAGTATCGATTCTTCGTGGTCCCGCTGGTAGGTCACCCAGTCCGTGTAGGTTCGCACAAGGTTGTAGATTATCTGCTCGTTAAAGATCTTGACGTTCCGATCCTGCGACTCTTTTTCGGCATCTTCCAGGACTCTTACGTTAAAGCCAAGCACAACTCCAAGATACCTGTCATTTTCTTTGACCGCTGCTGCCTCGACTACGTCTCTCCTAGTGATGTTGCCTATGTCTGCCAGCCTTACGGGGACATCTGCCTTCTTTAGCAGATCAGTTATCGCCTCCAGAGAACCGATGGTATCGCACTTTAGAACTATGCCGTGGGTATCCGCATTGACAATCGCATTTTTCACTTCCGACTCGATCAATGACTTTAGCCTGTCGAGTTCTTTGTCACCCCCTGCCCGGTCAAGCACATAGAGCGGGCTGCCTGCAAGTACCCCCTCAAGCTCAGGAGAAGTTATCTTTAGGCCGGCTGCAGCTACCACTTCGCTGACTGGCTTGAACTTGTCCCGGGGATCGCGCATTTCATCAAGTGGCTTTGGCAGCAGCAGTGCCTTTATCTTGGTGGAAATCGCGCCGTCGCGTTTGCCCACCACGATGCTGTCTCCATGTCTGAGGGTTCCGTCAAGAAGTATTACGTTTGCTGATGGCCCAAGACCCGTCTCCTCGTTTACTTCAAGCACAATGCCTCTTGCCGGGCCGGCTGCGTGTCGCTCCAGCCTCTTTACAAGGTATTGCTGCGTCATACCGACAAGGACGGCAAGTAGTTCCGGTATTCCCACCCCAGTCCTTGCGCTGACGGGCACTATCGCAACTTCTCTTGTAAAATCCCTGACGCGCCAGAACGCCTCTGATGGATAACCGAGTCTTGAAAGCGTGCCCACGACATTGTATATTTTTTCGTCCAGCGAAGCCTGGATGCCAGCATCCTGTTTTTTCACTTCCTCAGAAATAAATCGCGAGGACTTGCGCCAGCCTGCAACCATGTCAACTTTGTTCAATGCAATGACAAAAGGGACCTTTCGCTTTTTCAGAATATTGAGGCTCTCTATAGTCTGAGGTTCGAATCCCTTGCTCACATCAACCACAACTATTGCGATATCCGCGGCAGAGCCTCCGCGCAACCGGAGATTAGCAAACACTTCGTGGCCCGGAGTATCTATTACCAACAGGCCGGGTATCGGAGTTTCAGCCGCGGCCAGTTTGGTGTAAAGCGGACCTGTTATTTCCCTTATGGTTTCAACAGGGAAAAAACTGGCGCCGATGTGCTGTGTTATCCCGCCGACTTCGCGGGCCTGGACCGCGGTGCCCCGGATCTTGTCCAGTAGCGAGGTCTTGCCTGAATCTACATGACCAAGTACCACCACTACAGGCTGGCGAAGATCCACGTGTCAGAATCAGTCGAAAATGACGCCAGACTCTTTTATGAAGCTTTCATGGGAATCAGAGGCGTGGATGATATTGTCGGTGAAGCCAAGCCCAAAGTCGCCCCTTATCGTCCCCGGCGCGGCTTCAGAAGACTTTGTCGAGCCTATCATGATCCTGACGGTGCCCACGGCATTGTTGCCCTCCAGTACGCAGGCCACGACCGTGCCTGAAGTAATGAATGAAACAAGTTCGCCAAAGAATGGCTTGTCCTTGTGCACTGAATAAAATTCCTGTGCCTTTTCCTTTGTAAAATTGTACGACCTCAGTTTCTTGATCTGAAAGCCCTTTTCCTCAAATCGCGCCAGGATGGTGCCGGTAAGCTGCCGCCTGAATCCATCCGGCTTTACAACTATTAGTGTCTGTTCTACCGCCATTCCGTGCATACACTACTTTTTGACGCGCAGGCCACCCTTCGCATAGCGGCTGGTCCACTTTAATTTTCGGGGGTCACGCTTTAGAACGCGCAGGTTCTTCTTGCACTTGCTTGAACAGGTCCATTGCACCTGGCCGTCATTTCTTACCAGCATGATGCCGTGTCCCGTGGTAATGTGGTTCCCGCAGAAAAAGCAATTTCGAAGCGATGATGCTGCCTTGCTCACGCCATTGTCACCTTATCTTGCGCGCCTCGCGCTCTGTTTCCCGGAGCATCAGGACATCATTCATTCGCACCGCCCCTTTCACATTTCTGGTGAGAATCCGGCCCTTGTCCTTACCTTCAAGTACCTTGACCCTCACCTGTATGACCTCGCCTGCAATGCCTGTCCTTCCCACTACCTGGATGACTTCAGCGGGAACGACCTTTTCTTCGGCTGCCTTGCTCATCTGTCAAACACCCTTACCTTACTCTTTCTTTGCCTTCAGGCCGCTTATAGAAGTGATTACCTGCTCGATGATATGCTGGGCCTCGCCCGCGTCGATTATGGTGGCTGCCGCTGATCCAACATCGATTCCAAGAGACGCGCCTAGCTGTTGCTTGCTTGGCACAAAGATAAATGCAGCATTGCGTTCTTCGCAAAGAATTGGCAGGTGTGCCACAACCTCCGGAGGCTCAACATCCTCAGCGATAACGACCAGCTTTGAAACACCGCGCTCGATAGCTTTGGTAGTCTCGTTGGTGCCCTTGCGTACCTTGCCGCTTTGTTTTGCGACTCGGACAGCCTCGTAAACTGCGTTTACAAGATCCTTAGAAGCTTCAAACTTTACGTAATATGGCTTACTCAATTTTCATATCACCCATCGGGATCATCTTAGTTTTCAGTAGAAGAACAAGCGTATTAAATACCTTTATCTGCGGCTACAGGATCTTTGACTGAACCAGTTTTCTGTATTCTTCAACCTTGGAATCCAGCAGCGACTTGTCCGTGGACTCGCCGTACATCCTGATCAGCGGCTCCGTTCCGCTAGGCCGGATCATGATCCAGGTTGCTTCATCTATCCAGACCTTGGCTCCATCGAGTGTCTCGACCTTCTTAGGGCTCCCGTGTTCGATGCAGGCCTTTACGGCACTGTCAATTACATCACGTGATTTGCACACAAACTTTGTTTTGAACTGATACATCCTGGGAAGTTGTGCGACAAGATCCGAAAACGAGGCATCGTGAGCAGCGAGCATGTCGAGCACCAAGGCAGTCGCCATCGCGCCGTCCCGGACTTCGTTCAATGCACCGTACATAAAGCCACCGTTTTCCTCCAGTCCGAGAAGTGCTTTTCGCCTGACCATTTCCCTTGACACCTCTACGCTGCCCACCTTTGTGTGGATCAATCTGGAACCCGCGCGCTCGGCAATAATCGACAGCAGCATTGTGGTGTTGATCGGACAGACCACTTCAGCACCTTTGTGCTTGTTCGACAGGAGATGGTCTACCAGCAGCGCGCCGGTCTTGTCGCCCCAGTGCACCGTGCCCTTGTCATCGCAGAACATGCTTCTGTCGCCGTCGCCATCATAGGCGGCCCCGAAATCCGCGCCAAGAGATTTCACCGTTTCCGTAAGTGACCCCAGATTCTCCGGCGTCGGCTCTGAGCCCCGCCCTGGAAAGCCTCCATCTATCTGACCATTGATAACGATAACTTTGCAGCCGAGCTTTTGAGCCAGGATGGGAGCGACAACTGCCTGTGCACCATTTCCCACGTCCATCGCCACGGTGAATTGGCGCTTCCTTATCCTGTCTGAATCGACCAGCGCGAGCGCTGCATCCATGTATTCACGGATCACTCTATCGTCAACATGATCCTGCCCAGAGCCATCAACTTGAGCAAAAGTCCTGGAATAGTAAATGTCTTCCACCTTTATCTCGTCTTCTCTGGATATCTCGACTCCGTCTGGTGCTGTAGGCTTGATCCCGTTGTACTGAGGAGGGTTGTGGGAAGCCGTTATCATTATGCCGCCGTTGTAGCCAAGTCTCTTTGCAGCATATTGCAAGCAAGGTGTTGGGACAAGGCCGGCGTTTCCAACGTCCATCCCGGCAGAGTTCAAAGTAGACCTGACGATTTTTGAAAGCGCAGGGCCGGAATCGCGGCCGTCGTTTCCAACTACTATTGGCCCTTTTCCAAAGTGCGTTGCAAGCGAGTAACAAAGATCAATTGCAAGATCGTGTGTGAGCTCCTGACCGTAGACGCCGCGTACTCCGTTTGTGCCAAAAAGACGTGGCCTGGGGCCGCCGCTCGCAGTCTGCATTTTCACTTCATGCATGTGAGATGACAATAGATAAACGCTATGTAGCGTGGATTATGTTGGATAAGTTCAGTTGGCGCCGCTTTCGCCGCGCAATAATAGATAAATTTGGCTGGCGGTTCCTGCTCGTTAAGCGGGGGTTGCCAAGCCCGGTCAACGGCGCAGGTCTCTTTTATAGAGTGCGAAGCTTAGAACGAGCCGGGCCATGCTCGGGTTCCTATAACCCTGTTCCTTAGGGATTCGTGGGTTCAAATCCCACCCCCCGCACTTTCTTGCCAAGCTCATCGATCGAGGTATTGATACCGCTCATGAATTATGTAACATCTGGTATGTAGCAGAATTGTCAGAACCCACTAATAATACTCGTTGATTATTCCGAGCTGTGATAGCCAAGATCCTATCACTGCAGCTATTGATTGTGCTATCAGCCCTAGTTCCAAACTTGCTCGCCCCGGCGGCAGCTCAGGAGGAGGCCCTTACTGTCAGGACCAACGACGATGAATATGATCTTGAGGAAACAGTGAGGGTGACAGGAAAAGTCGGCGAGCTCGTGGGGAGCGAGAACGTCATAGTAAAATGGATAAAGCCGGACAGAAACAGCATAACGCTGCCACCGGTGGCTCCTAAGCTTGACGGAACTTATAGCGCAACTTTGCTTCTCGATCCCGAAACTGTGACAGGAGGGAAATGGATGGTCGAGGTGGCATATTCTGACCGGATCGCAAATTCGACTTTTGTTGTCAAGGATCCCTTCTTTGATGTTGACATAGTCGGCAGCAACGTAAGCGTTTTCGAAAATGGTCAGCAAGTAACCATAGCGGGAACCATCTTTAACAAAGAGCCAAGTGAGGAACGAGTGATAATGACCATAAGAAATGCAAAGGGGAACATTTTTGAGAGCCTACTCGTTCTGCTTGACAAGAAGGAATTTAGTCACACATTCTCCCTGGAAGGATCGAAGGTATTGTATGGTGAATGGACAGTCGACCTCAGGTACTTTGGAGGTCACAGGACCGCACTTACGTTTGATGTAGTTCCTTCTCCGGTAACCATCAAGACGGACAAGAGCTCGTTTTTCCCGGGTGATGTGGCCGTGATCAGGGGCGAGCTAGACGAATCGATAGCATCAGGAAATGGAGGCAAAGTCGTGTCGATCATCATAACTAACCAAAATGGCGACGTATACGCGACAAAACAGGTCGAGACCAGCAGTAATGGCTCATACGTTTCTCAAGTGGAGCTTTTCGGTTTAAAGGCCGCTAGTTATGGCGCGTGGAAAGCGGTTGCTGAATATGATGACCACAGGGGAATTGCATCGTTTAGTATGAAGGAGCAGACCATGCCCGTGACGGTGAAAACTAACATGCCGTCCTTTACCTCCGGCCAGCCAATTAGAGTGCTTGGAAAAGTGGCTGAACTAGGTTCGCATAGCGTGGCCGTTCATCTGTTCTCGGATTCTGGCAAGTTGCTAAAGTATGCGGAGACAAATGTAAATCAGAACTATACTTTCGCTCACGAAATTACACCTGATCATGACTCGGATCCGGGCATCTATGAGATTCTGGTTACATACGATGGGAAGGAGGCAAGGACGACTTTCGAAGTAAAGAATTCAGTGATCATAGTAGACGATGACGACGGCGTTCCAGTCATCACCGGAACCTACAAGCTGGAAATAGACGAGCACATCCACAACATCAAATACAAGCTCATGGGCACCGAAGCTATTGAACACATGACCCTTAACAATCAGACCAAGACGCTGACAATGGAGGTTTTTTCTAGCCAGAACGGAACATTAACTCTCGAAATACCAAGAAGGGTGATAGACTCTGTTGGCCAGAATGGCAGTGACATACAATACCTCATATCCGCCACTTATGCGAACGGTAGCCTGTCCGATTTGGCATACAATGAAGCAAACAGCACGGACAGGCTCAGAATTCTCACCATGGACTTTGAGAAGGACACAGATCTGATAACCATTACAGGTACCAAGGTGATACCGGAATTCGGTGCGTTGCCTGCCATTGCACTCGTGGCAGCGATTGTACTGACCATGACGATTGGCTATCTTGGAAGCCTAAAGTATCGCACAAGAAATAGAATCTGAGCGGCACCGTCTCATAACGTGATGGAATTCGTATTCAATCATCTGCTAGTTGCAATTCAATAGAGCGATCAAGTACTATCGCGAGCGCGCTGTCATTATCATCTCCTACATACAAAATACGATATGCAATTCGCGCCGGATTCTATTCTTGTAGCAGTGCAAAGCAACCGGAAGGTCAACCATAATTCAGGATACTCGGTCCGGTGGGACGGACTGAAAGAGGATGATTCGTGAATTGACAAAGGATCCTGTTCATGGACTCGCGCTGTTGCTATGTTTGCTTTTGATCTGGTCAGGCTTAAGCCATTCCAATCCCGGCGAATCGTTTGGCGAAGAAGACGAGCCTGATTACGATTCCAGCTCTCCCGAGGAATACTCCGAAGACTATTATGACTATACTGAAAATTCGGAATACTATGATCCGGGGTATGAGGAGTCAGAGTCTGTCTCTTATGGCCCAACGCCTTTTGATGATGTCGTGCAGATAGAAGAAGAGGACATAGTTTCCATTAATGTCCTCAATAACGACAGGGCCCATCTAGGATGGAAAGGCCCTATGACCATACTTGGCGTCTCGGAGGCCGCGTTCGGTAGAGTTGCAATCAATCACGACAATACTATCACCTATATGCCGTTCCAGATTTCTCTGCCGGCCGACTATGAAAAGTCCGATGTCTTTTACTATACCGCAACGGCCTGGGATGGCGTACCTCATGAAGGTGCCGTAACCGTCTGGATACGTCAGACCAACGACCAACCCATCGCATACTCTAATGAATACGGTGTTGATGAAAACGAACAGCTGACCTTCTATCTCGAAGGCTATGACGAGGATGAGGACAACCTGAAATTCGAACTGGTCGCCAACACCACATTTGGCGATGCCACGCTGGACCCTGACTCTGGGAAAGTGATCTACACCCCGCATTACAAGTATTCAGGTCTTGACACAATGACATACATTGTGAGTGACGGAAGGTCCGCGAGTCCGCCGGAGCTTATCAGGCTGATAGTTGGGAATGGTGGAGGTTCCTCGTTATCTGCAAACCCAGTCGCAAAGGATGACAGTGGAACAGATGGGGGACAGCCAATCGCCGATGCAGGACCTTCAATCAGTACAATACCTGGAACTCAAATGACGCTGGATGGAAGCGAAAGTACTAGTCCGAGTGGAGACACTTTGACATTTTCATGGTCCCAGGTTGAAGGTCCGGATGTATCTCTAACTGGAGAGGATTCTGCTTTTCCGAGTTTTGTTGCTCCTGAGGTTGAATCTGTCACGACCATGACTTTTGAACTGGTCGTCGCGGATGATTCACAGAGCACTCCTGCTTCAGTCACAATAACGGTGATTCCTGTCGACATAGATGTGGTGCCAAATGTGTATCCCAACAACATGAAATTGAGCGAGCCAGACGCTCTAATTCCTGTGGCAATTCTTGGCAGTGGCGACATGGACGTAGAGAATGTGGATGAAGACAGTCTGCATTTCGGCCCGGGTCTTGCAGAGGCCTCATCAATTGAATGGGTCGATGTGAACTCGGATAGCTTTACTGATCTTCTGGGGTACTACAGAACGGGAGATCTGGGGCTAAATGTCGGCGACAAGACGGCATGTCTGTCCGGCTCTGTGCAGATGAACGACGATGACCTGCTCCAATTCACAGTCTGCAGGAATGTAAAAGTGTCGAGCTAGACCTAGCCGAGAGTTATGCCTTGGTTGCAGCGCTCCATCACACTACATTTCGTCCGCGACACTTACCGATAAGGGAGCGGCAGACGAAAGAAGTACAGGCTGGTCGAAATTGGAAAAGGCAAAGGACTTGATGAGAAATGTTCCCTCGTGCACTGGCATCCATGGAATTTCCCCCTTTGAATCACTATTTGGTTCCACCGTCCAGTTGCCCACATGGAGGAAGACTACAACATTCCGCTCGTCAAAAATCTCGAAAATAACAACAATGTTCTCCTGCCTGCTGAGCTTGTTCTCGGCAGTGGTTGACAGCATGACTGTCGAACCAAGCCTGATTTCCTTCCCTGATACCAGGTCGGTGGTGTCAGAAGACTGACCGGACGAAATACTCAATTGAGACACTTTCACAGGCTCCACTTCCCTGCATCCGGGTGTGGATTCACCAATGTTCGCATACCCTATAGAGAAGGTGTTCTCGGCAAAGCTTCCATCGAATTCTGCTCTCAACTTGAAGACCTGTCCCTGGGCACCCTCATCGACTGGGAAATAAAGGAGCCTGGCAAAACTGCCGTTCTGTGCCACAGGTGCAGTCGCGAGATAAGGGACCAGCCCTGAACCGGTGATCACATTGATAAGCACGAGTGAGCCAGGCTGCCATTCAAGTTCGCCATTAAAATTTATCTTGCCTGCGATCGCTATTTCGGTTGTTTCAGGTCCGTAAACTGCAGACTCTGTAAAAATAACGATGTCTTTGGAAGGAAGTAGTGAAGTAAAGGAACCGGCATCATCTGACTCTTCATCTGACTCGCCTCCTACTTTTGGGAGCACAGAAGAATAGTCAGGGCTCTGCACGTTTAGCGAGTAGTAAGCAAAATGTGGCATAGAATCTTTATCAATTACTAGCGCGAAAGGTGCGCGGCTTGTCGCATCGAGACTTTCGGTTACCTTGGTGATAGCTGTCGCCACGACCTGATTCTCTCTGTTGTAAAACGCCGCGGAAATAATGATATCTGAAGTTCGATCCCTTCCCAGATTGGTAACGAATCCCTCTATGCGGTAGTAGTCGCATGTATCGATTAGCAGAGTCTCAACATCAAGCTTCAAGAGATCTGGTTTAGGTTCCAAAACCACATCCCAGGACCTTGATATTTTGTAATAGGAGAAGTTCAGAAGTGACGCCGCGGCGTCCCCACGCGCCACGATGTCGAACGCGGATTTTTCTTCCTGTCGGAGAAAACGCAGGTACGGATAGCCCGAGAGGCTACCGGTTACGTTCCCCTGAGAATCGAGGAAGGTCACATCCAATGTCAAGTTCTCCACCGGATGTTCCATGTTGTTGCGAACTTCACCAAAAATGTGGAACGTCGCAAAATCCTGATCATATCTGGTTGAAATACTTGGAATGGATATGTTGCTTTCAGTTTCGCTGGTCTCTGCGATTGCCTGAAAGTCATCGTATCGCAAGAAAGGCAGGACAGAAGCTGACATAAGTAGCGCTACGAGCGTGAACGCCGCGATATCCTTCGTCAAGTATGCTCTAACGCATTCATCCGAAATTTAAGGTGATCTGGGTATGCCGAACTACAAACCGCTTGATTTCAGTGGAGACTGAACTGGGGCACCTACACGATAGGGAGCGCTTGCACGGTGAACTTGCTTTTGGAATGTCAAAACTGAAAACTTGCTCAGTGCCGATCTCAAGTTAGCCAAGAAAACATCACAACAGTAAATCGCGCGATTGCAGAAACGAAGCGGCTGCCAGCAAAATTTGATGTGATCGGAGCGTAGGCCCAGATTATCTGGCAGCAGAAATTTCGAACAGTTCAGCTATTGTTAAATATCAGGATCTGCAATCATCAATTCGTGGCAGCAAAAAAGAAAGCCAAAAGTAAAAAGAAACCAGCAAGGAAGTAGAATCGTGCGCGTTGCGCAGTGATTTTTCTTTAGGCGTTGACTTCTTTTTCTGGATTCATCCGGTTTAGCCTGTTTCAGGCTTTCTAATTTTTTCTTTTCACATGCTCATGCGGATTGCCGATGCGTAGTTACTCCTTGCTGCTAAATTGTGTTGCAGAACATAATTAGCCCGTTTCTATTTTTCTAGCTTCTTTTATCCTGGCGAGAAGCACAACCAGTTGCAAGGGCCGTCGACTGTCTCCAGTCGTGTTTGAAGCGGTTTGAACTGAGCCTTGATGCATTGTATCTGTAACGCGTACTACTTGCAGGTCATTAAATAAAGGATGACAGGAGTTCTTGCACATGCATTCCGATGCGGATTTGTACGAGTCGCTCGATTCAGCTCTGCAAGCACTCGGAGAGGAAACCCGTAATATCGTAATCTCTACTTTTGAAGCAAGAAGGATATCATTCAGGCCCGAGGCCGTAGATATCAAGGCTGTAGATAGGGTTCTTTACGAACTTTTCGGATTAGGGTCGAGCGCAATAATGGTTGCTGCTAGCCACAGGCTCAACACCAAGCTGCTTTTGGGTTTTGATGAGAGTAAGCTGACCAATCCGGTTCAGAAAATACTCAAGTGGCTCGAGATAAACGGCAGCCAGGAACGCGCCTTTGCGTGACTGAGATGGCCGTTCTGCGCCAGACTGCTACCAGTTCAGATACCATCCGCAAGATAATCATGGTAACTCTGGCGGCCAGTATAGCGGTCATCTTTGCAGCAACAGTCTTTAACCCTAATGACAAAGTGTTTAACACACCGGTTTCCGTTACTATAACCGCGGGTATTTCCGCGTCAGCGGCACTGATAGTTGCATTGAAGCACAAGGTCAGCGGCCTTTACGGCAAAACCTATCTTGCCCTGGCAGCTGGGCTCATTTGCTGGTTCGCAGGAGAAATGATCTGGACCTTTGATAATGTGATAGCCGGCTCCCCCCAGTCAACTGTGTCGATTGCGGAAGCCCCGTGGCTTGCCCTTTACGGTTTCTTTGGATACTATGTTTTCAAGACCTACAGGTTCTTTGGATACGCAGTAAGCAGGCGCAATCTGATTCTTGTACTTTCAGGAGTATCAATCTTGATTGCAAGTACTACATACTCTGTCTTGAGTTCATTGGAAGGTAGCATGCAGAGCGAGCCGCTATTGATGGTACGACTTGTCTATCCCATAGGTGATGCTGTCCTCATTGTGCCATCGGTACTCCTGCTCCTCACATTGAGGCATGGACTCTTGACATATACTCCGTGGTTGTTCGTGTCAGTTGCACTAATACTCGTTGCCGGGGCCGACATTCTTTTCTCGCACGTGTCACTCCTTGAAATCTTTGACCTAAGCTGGATCATTTTCCCGCTATACAACGCGGGCAACCTGGCTTTCGCTGCGGCGCTGATATGGTACAACAAATTCGGGATCTATGATCACAGCAAGGCGTTGCAGCTTTTTCAACAGAGCAACAAGTGAATCTCGTTCGGCATTATTGCAACTGCGTACCAATGGTTGCAAATAGAGGTGTGACGATGCTGCAGTTGAAATGTTGTCACGGCAAATTTGGAAATCATGCGACAGTTGGGTTTTGTTCATGCTGTCATTGAGACAGTTGCGAACTCGAGCTGTGTCGATCCTGAGCTCTAGATCTGCGAACATGGTGGACCCAAGTTGGCTTATTGCATGAAGGTCGGTGTTGTGATCTTGTCCTACATACTGATGGATATGAGGCGGCAGGAGGATCTCAGTACTCAATATGGGCGAAAGCGGAAAAGACGCCAGCACAAGATCCATGAATGAAATTCCTCTAGGTGCAGATTGCCATCGTTTTTCACGCGGACAACCCCTGCACTCCAAGAGAAGCGCTCGACTAGTACACGAATGTGAGAAGTGTTCAGGACGATTCACAAGCAAAGACGATCTGCGGATGCACAACTATTGGGCACATTCCTACTGAATATTCGAATTCGGTCGTAGCGCCAGGACATGATTTCCCATATCCACGCCTAGCTGCAGTCTTGTGCCGGCATTTCAAAGTGTACTATGAGGTTCATTTCTTGTTCGCCCCCGAATACGCTCTCTTTAATTCCGCGATATCAAACTTTTTCATCTTAAGAAAGGCTTCTGTCACTCTTGCCAATTTCTTCTCGTCTTTGTCCTTCATCATCTCGTCCATTACAGCCGGAACAATCTGCCATGACAGACCGTACCTGTCTTTGAGCCAGCCGCACTGTTCGGCTTCGGGAACTGCGGAAAGCTTCTCCCAGTAGTAGTCAATCTCCTCTTGGGTATCACATCTTACCATGAATGAGATGGACTCGTTGAACTTGAAAAGTGGGCCAGCACTTATCGCCATGAACGGCTGGCCACAAAGCACGAATGATACAACATCGCAATCGCCGGATGGCGTGTCGCGAATCGTCGTCACGTTGGTTATCTTTGAATTCGGGAATATCGAGGCATAAAATTCGGCTGCCTCTTTTGCTTCCTTATCGAACCATAGATGAGGCGTGATTTGCATCTGACCTGCTTTGATTTCTGGTGTAGCGGATTTCGTTTTATTCATGGTTAAGCCTGTCGCACATGAAATAAAAGGCGTTACTCCCCAAGGGGAGGCTTCTAGTAAGAAATTTCCTCAACATGATTAAAATATCGTCTTGGAGAAGAGAATGCACCCGGACACATGAGCATCGATCTAGCATTCATAGGAACTTCAATCGGGTTTGGCGGGGTAGCCGGATTTCTGATTGGCTATGCAATAAAAAAAGCCATCAAGATAATGTTGATCATAATCGGGCTGTTCTTTGCTGCCTTGGCATACCTTAACTACCAAGGCATAATGACTATAAACTGGGACAAGCTTGGTGCTACCGCGACAGATGCCTCAACAGGGCTAGGGAATGCGACAGGGCAGATAGCTGGTATTTCTGACCAAGTTGCTCCAACGCTAATAAATTTCGGAATTCCCTTAACTGGGAGTTTTGCGGCCGCCTTTGTGCTGGGATTTATGAAGGGATAGTTGATAGAAAGTCAGCAAAGGCATTGGGCACAAAAAGCATGACAACTTTGCGTGGCGACTTGGACTTGATAACATCAATCCTTGAGCAGATGTTTAGAACGGAACCTTTCAAGCGCGACTATGATGCAGTGTTCGGAAGGGTGTCGATCATTTTGCGTCGACACGGGCTGACGGAGAACCCACGCAACCTGCGTTTTCGATTTATCCTTTGCATGCAGGAATTCTTTGACGGCATTCCCCAAGACCAGTGGCAAGTGAAAGATCCGGCTTTTGTGAAGCGATCTGAAGATTTCGCCATATCCGGATTCCGAGAATGGATTGTCGCGCAGGTCACCTGACTTTACTCTTTGCAGCCCACTCTTCGTACATCCCAATCAATCTATCCACATCCTCTGTCTTTTCAGAATAGGTCAGGATCACGGCAAAACCGCCCTTGACATCGTGTCCCTTTGCAAAGTACCCCCAGAACGTGTCCGGCAGCCTTTCAAAGTTCGACCTGTTTCTTGCAACTCCTGCCAGATTATTTGCTACAACGTCGACAACCCTGACTGCGTCATCTGACTCTATCATTGTGGCTTAATGCTCGGTGTCATTTAATATGACTACCTACCAGCGTTCAAATATCCTTTTGGTGAATAGATGATGAGATTGAAAGCGAGATGTGGTCATCTGACTTCAAAGTCGTACGCGGAAGCACATCATGGGCTTTGCCGTAGATGCCACTCTAGCTTCTCATTCCTTGTAGAACTAGAAGAAAAGAGTGGGGAAGATGCGCTGGTGCGTTACTGGTACCAGAAGATAGTCGAAAACCTCCCCGAGGATGCGAACAGCCACGAAAGGGAATGCCTCCTGAACCATCTTGTCGACTTTTATCAGCGCAAGCTTGCCGAGGTCCCTTCAAAGCAGAGATACATCCAAAAGATGATCTACATGCTAAATTCCATAAGGGATCCATTCGATGCGGCAAAGTTCGCCTAGCTATTGGACTCGTTCAATCAGTTCGAATGCGTTGTAAAGTGACGGCGGCTCGGCGTTTCCGTCTCTGACGTAAAGTGACGCACAGCAATTAGCAAACAGGAGGCGTTCCTGAGGGTCCAGTCCAGCCAGATATCCCAGGACATCTGCCGCGTCCCAAGAATCGCCGGCGCCAGTGAGTGTCTTGGCATCCACCTTGATCGCATGCACAAACTCACTTTCCTTGCCATTGGACCAGGCGGCGCCGGCCTTGGTGTGGAGGTCAACGCTGATGCCGATCTTGTCCGACAACTTTTTCGCGGCTGCCCTGACCTCTTCGGCACTGTAACTTGTACCTAGCAGTCTACCGAGGCCCAACGCATCCGCGATCGAATTGCACTCATTTTCGTTCATGCCCAGCGAGTCTGTGATGCTGGCGAGCCTTGCAAGTGAGTCTCTGAATTCATGCTTCCTTGTATCGACATCGGCGGGGTCGATGAAATGAAAAGCGCTTGGAGAATTTCCGAATGCAAATTCTGCCAGTTCGGTCCCCTTGCTGTTGCTTGCCCAGTTCACTACCATGACTGCATCCGCGTTTTTCAGAATAGACCTATCTGATTCAGAGCTTATCCTGTCCGGCCCAAAATTGGCATTGTCTCCGATGTCGCTTACCATCACGTTCACCCGTGTTTCACCATGGGGAAACTCGAACGCAGTGGTAAGACCACTCTTGCCGCTGCTTATCTTTAGGGTTACCCTGTCGCCGAACTGAGAGAATGCCTGCCTTATCATGCTGGCTCCAACTTCGTCAGCAACGGTGAATAGGGTAACCTTTACGCCGAACTTGGCAAGGCAATACGCGACGTTCACCGCATTGCCACCCTTTACGTCAGAGGTCGATATGCCCCTGATGCTGCCGCCTCCCCGCTCGGCTTTTTCAGCCAGGGCGTCGAAAAGATTCTCCCGCGATTCCAGCCTGACTATCCTGTCGACAAAAAAATCTGGCATCACAACTATCGAGCCGACGATATTGAGGTGCTTTAGCTTTTCGATTATCGCCACTAAAGCTCTGATGCTCCGAGCGCTATTTGGGTATTTTGCGTCAAAAAGGAAAAGGGGGCGGAGATCCTATTCCATGTCCATGCCGCCCATTCCACCCATGCCGCCCATGCCTCCGCCTCCCGGAGGTCCTGCCGGCATCTTGGACTTGCTTGCGGCTATCACGTCGTCGATCCTAAGGAGCATGCTAACGACCTCTGTCGCAGATTTGATGATCTGTCGCTTGATTACGACCGGCTCCAGCACATTCTGCTTGAACATGTCGGTAACCACAGTGTTTCTGCAGTCGACTCCGGTCCACTTGGCTCCCTTGGCTTGCTTTGAGCGAAGTTCTGTCATGGTGTCTATTGGGTCCATTCCTGCATTCTCTGCCAGGTTGAGTGGTATTGCATCGAGGGCACTGGCGAATTTTTGCACCGCAAGCTGTGCGCGACCCTCCTGTGTGCTTGCCCATTGTTTCAGCTCACTGGAAATGTATGCCTCTGGTGCACCCCCGCCTGCCACGATGGACGGGTTCTCTAGCACATCTTTCATTACCATCAATGCGTCATGCATGGACCTGTCCGCTTCGTCAACTACCCTTTGTGAGCCCCCGCGGATCAGTATGCTGACTGCCTTTGGGTTCCTGCACCCTTCAACAAAGACCCACTTGTCTGTCTCTACCTTTCGTTCCTCAACCAGGTTTGCCGATCCAAGGTCTTTGGCGGTCAGGTCGTCAAGGTTGTTGACGATCCTGGCTCCTGTAGCGCGGGCCATCTTTGTCATGTCGCTTTCTTTGACACGCCTTACAGCCAGCACATTGGCCTTTGCGAGATAGTGCTGAGCGATATCGTCAATTCCCTTCTGGCACAACACTACGTTGGCGCCGGACGCATTTATCTTGTCAACCATGGACTTGAGCATTCTGTTTTCTTCTTCAAGGAACATCTGCATCTGTGTCGGATCAGAAATGCGGATCTCTGCGCTCATTTCTGTTTTCTCTATTTCAAGTGCCGAGTTTACCAGGGCTATCTTGGCCCCTTCGACTTTCTTTGGCATTCCGGCGTGGACGACTTCCTTGTCAAGCACGATACCCTTGATGAGCTTTGTGTCGCGCATCGAGCCGCCGGCTTTCTTTTCAACCTTGATATCATCCAAGTCCACCTTGAATCCGCCCTCTGATTTTTCTGCGACCTGCTTTGTCGCGTCGACAACTATCTGGGCGAGAATGGGACTGTCGTCAGAGACCAGCTTTGAGTCCATGCTTGTCCGGGTTATCTTCAACAGCATTTCCCTGTCAGCCACGTCGACATTTATTGCAATTTTCTCCAGCAGTTTCAGGGCCTGATCCGCGGCTGCATTGTAGCCGTCTACTACCACTGACGGGTGGACGTCTTTGCTTATGAGTTCCTCAGCTCCTGCCAAAAGCGCGCCGGCAAATACCACCGATGACGTGGTGCCGTCGCCGACTTCATTGTCGACGGACTTCGCTACCTCGACCATCATCTTTGCGGCAGGGTGCTGGACATCAATTTCCTTTAGAATCGTCGCGCCGTCGTTTGTTATCGTCACGTCGCCAAGCGTGTCTACGAGCATCTTGTCCATTCCGCGCGGTCCCAGGCTTGTTTTCACAATTTCGGCTATCAGCTTTGCAGCCGTAATGTTGTTCTTTTGCGCTTCTCGTCCCTTGCTTTCCTTGGTTCCTTCCTTTAGAATCAGCACTGGCATCCCGCCAGCGGTCGTTTGAATTGAGGCCACTTTCACATATCACCTTGTAGAATAATCACAGGAATCTGCTTTAGTCTTTTATATATTTTTACGCCAGGGCTCATACTGAGAGTCGCTTCTGCTTCTCGTCAAACTTGGCCCGAAAGCGCGGAACGTTAATTATGAACCTCTCATGCTTCCCGTCTCCTATTTTCTCAAGCTTATCATGCGCCTCCACCTCGAACATGATACGCCTACCTTCAGACGACGCGACTCTGGCCTTCAAAGTGACTGCCGCCCCAACCGGCGTGGCAGCCAGATGCCTGATGTCGACTATGGTACCCACAGAGTCCCACCCGGGTTCTGGAATCACCTGTTCCTTGAGGAGGAGTCTGCAGGTCTCCTCCATCTCGGCGATCATTGAAGGGGTTGACAGGACGTTCTCTCCATCCCACAAAAAGCTTGTAGTCTGGTTAGAACTGACCGTAATCTTGCGTTCCTTGCTCAAGCCTGACTTTACCGCAAAATCCATGACCTGCTAGGCGAGCTCCGGAGATTAAAATTTGTGCCTGCGGGCATCAACTTTCTTTTCATTCTCCTCTCTTGCATGGTGAAGCCTGTCCTTTTCATGAAGAAACTGCTTGCCGCAATAAACGCACTTTACTGTGCGGTATTTGTGGGTCTCCTTGGCGTGCTGAACCAGCTCGTCGTAGGAAGCAAACCTGGCGTGGCAGACCTCGCACTCGTTCTTTTGCCGATGCAAGAAACCCATGGAAATATTCATGCAGAGCGCTGGCTATAAAGCTGTTTCATAAAAAGAAAAGGTTGGCGCCTTAGCGGCTGCGCCTAAATCCCGAGGCAATCGCATAGGCCAGACCAACGATCAGACCGAAAGCCAACGGAATCCACACTGGAAATGCAGCCGGGTCTATAGATTGCTTCAACAGGAATTCGAAAGGCATACTGCCAGAAGGGTGCTCATGCTGGTATATTAGATTTTCTGATGGATGGCTGGCCGGTGGCTCTCGGCAAAGCGGACATACATTAAATTACCCTCGGACAGGATTCCTGTAGATATATGAAGATGCTGAAGGAGATGCGCAAATTCTGCCCCCGGTGCAAGACTCACACCGTCCAGAGTGTGGGCCTCTACAAGAAAGGCAAGGACAGAGTTGTGGCAGAAGGCGCTCGCAGGCACGCCGAGGACAAAAAGGGCTACGGCGGCCAGAAATTTCCCGAGCTAAAGAGGACGGCCAAGACTACCAAAAAGATGACATTACGCTATACTTGCAAGACCTGCCAGTTCAAGACGATGAAACAGGGCATGAGGATCCGCAAACTGGAGATTGCATAAAAATGAAGAGAGGAAACGTAATGGTACCAAAACCAAGAAGCGCCTACTTGTCGGTGCAGTGTGCAAAGTGTGGCGAGAAGGCAGTGATCTTTTCTCACACTACCACAGACATTAGCTGCAAGTCCTGTGGCGAGCTTTTGGCCGAGCGTTCAGGCAGCAAGGCCGCTATACTAGGCAAGATTCTAGGCGCGCTGGATCAATAGTTTTTCTGCCAGCAACAGGTCTTGTTCCCTGTTTACGTTGACCGCGATTTCCATCGCGTTCAGGAGGAAATACTCTTCCTTTGCGAGCCCGTTGTCAATGACTGAGGTGTCGAAAATGCTTATGCCTGAATGGCAATACTCCAGTCCTCCGGACTTTATTACGACGCTGGGTTTGAGGCCGGCTCTCTCTACGAATTCTTTATCAAGAACTATAGATATCACTGGTGCCTTCTGAAGGACAGCAGATATCTCTGAAACGACCTCAGAACTCAGCAACGGCAGGTCGGCAGGCGTAACGAGCACCCTCGCGGGCCGGAGCTCCCGGAGTATGCTTGCGAGGTCCTGAGAATATCCGTCGCCGGTAGTTTCCAGGATTTCCACCTCTCTTGCCTTAAGGAATTCCTTCGTCGCCGGCGTGAGCGGAGAGACTGCGGCTACCAGGCGCTCGAAGCCGCAAGCCTGCAGGGCAGAAATCACGCGCTGTATAGTCGGAATGCCGCCGACCTTGAGAAGAGGTTTTTCTATGCCTCCGCCCATCCGTTTTGCTCTTCCGCCGCACATGACGAGTGCTATCATATTACCACCGAAGCCAGAACTATAAGCGAGACAAGCCTTGCTACCTCGTTCGACGCCCCAAGTACGTCGCCTGAAATTCCACCAAAGCTCTTTCCTGCCGCGTAATACATCACGCCGGCAATCGCAAGTGAAGCTGCGAGTGCCACAAGCCCAGCGTAGCTGCTGGCTATCCAGACCACGACAATCATGATTCCGGTAGCCGCAAGAATCTTGCGCTTGTCCTTCATTGCGGCCGTGAACGGTGAGCTCGATCCCTCCCACGCGGATCGACCTCTATTGGCCATGAAAACCATGGTGTATTTTGCTATTACCTCCGCTGTGATGATGCTCGCCAGTATCCCCAAGCCCGGAGCAAGGCCCCCACCGTGGAACGCGATCACAATGCCCGCGAAATAAAGGACAAGCGCGGCGACTCCGGCAGATCCGACTGCTGGATCTGACATCGCTTTTCGTTTGGCTTCCCTGTCTCCCTTTGCCATGAGGCCGTCTGCAAAATCAGCCAGTGCATCGGTGTGGTGGACGCCTGTGATAATGACAAACGCTGCCGCAACAACCAGTCCCACGAGCAAAGGATCCATAAACGGCAGGATGCCAAATGCCAGCGCGCCGACGAGTGCCCCAATAATGACTCCTGCGACAGGAAAGAGGTACATGCCTTTGGCTGCACGCTCGATATCATGATCTCTTGCTGCCGGCAGGATGGTTAGAAATGCAAGCACTGATTGGATTTGCCTAAGGGATTCCAAGCAAAATCCTCCACCAGCCGCCAAGATACAAGAGTGCTATCGCCGGGACCGAGACCAGAAGGCAGAAGAGCAGGGTAGTCAGTTTCATGATGGAAATCGCGGTTCTGCATTTTTCAAGGGTCGCCTGCTCCTGCTCGTCGCCCAGCGCATAGTGCCCTATCTTCTCAAGCCGGATCCTGAGCGCTCCTGCCATTGTGGCCATCGGATAGCCTGCATTTGGGCTTGAGGTCTTCCCGTGGTCGCGTTGCAGGGTGTGGAACGAATTCTTCCAGTCGGCCCCCAACATTCGAGCAGAAATGACCATCAAAAACGCAGTGATCCGAGCGGGAATATAGTTTGCCGCCATGTCCAGGCGCGCGGACATCCACCCTATGTCTTTGTAGTATTCGTCACTGTATCCCACCATCGAATCTAGTGTGTTCACGGTCCTGTAGGCAAGCGATCCCCCCGGACCCAACAGAGAATAGTAGAATATTGGGCCGGTAATTCCGTCGACGGTACTTTCGCCAATGCATTCAATGGTTGCGGAAAGTATGTGCCTTTCATCCAGGTCGTCTGTCCTTCTCCTCACTATCATTGCCAAATTTTCTCGAGCTCTGGCAAGGTCTCCGGACTCTAGGCAATCCGTTATTATTTTGGAATGTTTCTCCATGCCCCTGATGGCAATGGTTATCTTTAGAATCAAAGCAGAAACCGCGGCCGCGGCAATGGCCCCCGCCACGTACATGGCAGCATAGGCTAGGAAATGGGCTGCAAGACCCATAGCAATTACGATGCCAACCGCGAAAATTGCACCCCTTGCTCTTTCCAAAGTTCGCGAGCCTCCCTTTAGGCGCGGGGCAAAAAAGCCAATGACTCTGCCAAGCCACGCAACAGGATGATACCGGTTGGGCGGGTCGCCGAGTGCAAGATCAATTCCAATTGCTCCGGCAATCGCGGCAAAGATGGTCATCATAGCCCCACCATCTCCTTCATCCTCTGCATGTCCACGCTCCCTCTTATTGCCTTTGCGACGAGGTCGATCTGCCAGTCCCAGGATTCCTCCGGCAGGTCCGTTCTAGCAGCAATTCCTCCATCAAGCGAGTCTTCTGCAGGAAGCTCGAAATGTACTTTCGGGATGACTCCAAGGATTGGCTTTCCTGTCATTTTTCTTATCTCCTTGAGGGCCGGCTCGAGGATCGCAGTGTCGCCCCTGAACTTGTTTATCAGAAATCCCTTGACCAGCTTTCTGTCCGGTGGTCGCAACAGCTGAATTGTCCCAATGATGCTCGCAAAGCAACCGCCCCTTTCAATGTCAGCGACAATAATCACGGGTGCCTTGACTTTCTGGGCAAGGAGCATGTTTGCAATGTCATACTTTGCGATGTTTATTTCCGCGGGTGATCCCGCTCCTTCAATAACTACCACGTCGTTTTTCCTCCGCAAGTTGTCCAACGCTTCGAGTGCTATCGAGAAGCCCCGCGGAAGAACGAATCGTTCATAGTATTCCTTTGCGTGCATTTCTGAATAGAACCTGCCATTCAGGAAGACTGTGCTCCTGTAATCCCCCAGGGGTTTGAGCAATATTGGGTTCATGTCTGGGTCCGGCGGGCTTCTTGCTGCGGCCGCCTGAACGGCCTGTACCCGTGCCATCTTTAAGCCGCCTGCAGTGGTGTAGAAATTTGAAGACATGTTTTGCGCCTTAAATGGCGCAACTTTGTATCTCTGATCCGACAACAGCCGGCAGAAACCCATTACCACCGTGCTCTTGCCTGCCCCCGAAGATGTCCCCTGTACCATGAGCAGCTTTGCCCGCCTAGTCATTCCGGTCAAAACTCTCCAGTGCCTTCACAAGCAGCACGTTCTCCCTGTGAGTCTTGACGGCCACCCTGACATGCTGAGAACCCATTCCGGTGAAGGTGCTGCAGTCCCTGACCAGAATTCCGGTCTTTTTGAGAAGCAAATCCCGGAACTCTGTTGAATTTCTGCCCAAGAGCCTGATCATAAAAAAGTTTGTGTCCGATTTGCATGGCCTGAACATTTTCATCCTGCCAATTCTATCATGCAAAAACCTGCGCTCCTTTTTGATGAGCGCTCTGGATCTTGCAAGGTATCTTTTCTCGGCGAGCGCGGCGACGCCTGCCACCTGGGCGAGGCCATTTACGTTCCATGGAATGCTCCTCGCAGCCAGCCTTCTTGATAGCGTGGGATTGCATACGCTGTAACCAACTCTCAGGCCGGCAAGACCGAAGGATTTCGTCAGTGATCTCAGAATGATCAGGTTATCATGTTCTTCTACTAGGCGTATCATGCTATTTCTGCCGGGATCGTCGACCAGTTCGATAAAGCATTCATCAAGAAGGATTTTTGTCCTGGGTCCCAGCTCTTCTATTATCTTTTTCACCTGGGTAGTAGCCAGAGTTCCCGAGGGGTTGTTCGGGTTGCAGAGGAACAAAGCATCTGCTCGCGCTGCTTTCTCGACGACCAGGTCAGGCATCAGCTCAAAGTCGCGGAGCTGAACCAGCGTAACTTGGGCTCCAGCTTTTCGCGATGCTAGCTCGTATTCGCAGAAAGTCGGCGCCGGAATGACGACTTGCTTTCCGGCGATGAGCTGTGCGAACCAGTAGATAATTTCCACAGCCCCATTTCCGATTAAAATCCAGTCCGATTCTACATTCAGATAGCGCGCCAGGCTTTTTTTCAGATCGGAGCATTGTGGATCTGGGTAGCGCGGTACAACGGACTTGGCATTTCTGCGTATTGTAGAAATGGCTTCCGCTGGAGGGCCAAGGGGATTCACGCTCGAGCTGCAATCAATCCTGACAAGGCGCGGGTCAACAGAGTAGATGCCCCCATGGGAGCATGCATCGGCTGCCCTGTCAATATCTCGCCGCATTCCTACACCTCATTGGGCTGGCTGTATTTAGAATGTTCCATTAGAGAGGCGGAACAACTTTCTCAGTGGGGCGAAGCGACCTTCAAGTCAAAAAAGGAAAAAGGAGTAAGCCCTAACCGAACAGAGAAGAGAGCCCTTCGAGTGCCTCTTCTTCTTTCTTCTCGTCTTTCTTTTCTTCTGCCTTGGCCTGAGCGGCTGGAGCTGCTCCACCCGCTGCTGGCGCGGCTGCGGCGACGGCGACAGGAGCTGCCTTTAGAGCCTCTTCAATATTGACTTCGGAAAGAGCGGCGACTAGTGCTTTTACTCTCACATCATCCGGCGTAACGCCCGCTGCCTTTACAACGTTCTTTACTCCGTCCTCGGTGATACCTTGCTTTAATTTGTGTAGCAATAATGCCGCATACACGTATTCCATGGTAGATTTGCATCCGCCGATGTCCATATTTGAACCTAACGTTCATCGCCTGATCTCATGAAGAACTTTTTCTTTTTCTCGGGGAACCTTTCAATCGCGTAGCGAAGCATTGTTCTGGGCATCTTTCGATAGTGGCTCAAAAGGAACTCTTCTTCAGCGGCAGAGTCCTTCTTGCCAGCTTCGCGGAGCATCCAGCCGACGGCTTTTTGGATCAAATCGTGTTCGTCTTGCAAGAGTATTTGTGCGATCCGAAATGTGTCGTCCAGGTCGCCGTTTCTGATAAAGTGAAGGGTCGTAACAATTGCAATGCGTCTTTTCCAGACGTTCTTTGATTTTGCAAGCCTGTACAGCAGTGACCTGTCAGCACCTTCCAGGTAGGGACCCAGTATGCTTGGTGCGCTGAGGTCGACCAGGTCCCAGTTGTTGACCCGATTCAGGTTCTGCAGATAGAATCTAGCTGTCAGCGTTCCATGCCTCTTGCTTCTTATCACAAGCATCAGCAGTGCGACGAGCCTTTCTTCATGCACCGGCGAACCAAGAAGCTGTTTGATGGCCGGCAAGTCTACCGAATCGGCATGGGCCTTGGCGATCTTTCTCGACTCTGGTACCTTAACGCCAATAAAGACATCACCTTCGCCATACTGTCCGGGTCCAGTCTTGAAAAAACGCTGAAGCACTGTGACCTTGCTCGGATCGCTAGCTATTCTCAGGTCATTTCTTATTATTTTAACAAGATCGCGCATTTGTCATTCATTGTTAGTGGACCGGGTGGGATTCGAACCCACGACCACCTACGTCTCCTCTGCCTACGGCATGCAAGGCAGGTATTCTACCGGACTAAACTACCGGCCCACGAAATCTTAGCCCGGATTCTGACAATTTAAACGTATTATCAATAAGAATGGTTCTCGACTTTATGCTGCCGCAGGTATTTCCATGCGGCAAATACCTTGCCGCACTTTTCGCAGCAATAGCGCACATGCTTTGCATTACGCTGCTCGGCATCTTCCTGCTCTACGGTGTTGTACCGCACGAGCCTCTTAGATACTCTGACCAAGCGGAATTGGAGTTATCTGAGGCTCTATATTGATATTTGTTTTTTCATTCTGCGATCCGGCCCATCCGGAAGACCTTCATTGCAAAATACCTTCAGTGATTTACCACAGCTCGCTTGCCACAAGATTAAATAACGCTCGCAATTCTGAAAATCTGAACGGGCCGATAGCTCAGCTTGGTGGAGCGTTCGACTGATAATCGAAAGGTCGAGGGTTCAAATCCCTTTCGGCCCACTTCAACATATCTGATTTTTGGTATGGAACACCAAGAATTACATCAATGTTGTGTTGAAGGATTCCATCGCGCGTGAAAAGTTTCTTCAGGCGTACGCACCGTACCTGTTGAAAATTGGCTATGAAGGCAATATTCTTTTTATCAAGGATTCCAGGATTAGCAGGACTGCGAGATCTTTTTGCGCGATAGGGTCCTCTATTGGGGCGTCTGTGACTCAGGGGACTGTTTGCACATCCACCATGCCCTTGCTCTGCCAGAGATAGCGAATCTGTAGCTCAAGAAGTCGAGATAGATTTCATCCCGCATGAAATTGATGAGAACAGTCGAGTTGACTGCAACATCCTTGTATGTCCGCGGCAATTCATGCCGCCCCTTTTATAGATCATAGGGCAGACAGCTTGCGACTATCCGAGCATGGCAACAACAAGGTCCATGAGCAAGAGGAAACAGCTGATTGCTCTTGTAGGAGTAGCGATTCTGGCTGCTAGCGTAGGGGCGAGCAGCATTCTTGGCATGAGTGCGCGCAATATCACTACGCCAACCCTGGGTTACGTCGAGACAGTTGTGGACGAGCTGATCACCGTTGAGGCTGGAACGTATGAGTACCGAGAATTTACAGTTCCCGCAGAAGCCAATGGGAATTCTAGGATTCTTGGGGAGTTTACCTCATCGGGCTCATCGTTTGAATCTGATGTCGTTGTCACCATAGCACCTGAGAAGTCTTTGGTAAGCCTGGAAGAGGGAAAGGGATTTGAGGCATATTATTTCAGCGGAAAGGTTCCGAAAGGCGAAATCAATGCAAAAGTGCCGGAAGGCAAGCATTACCTTATCTTTGACAATCGGTTCGGCACCTCTGATAAAGGCGTCGACGCCAAGTTCGAGCTAACATACTAGGGCCTATTGCGTTCCCGATGCAGAATGTTCCTTAGCTTTATGGTAAAGCTCGTCAGCTTCTTCCCCAAACGCCTCTATGCGATACTCTACTCCGCTTGCAAACTTTATCTGGACGCTGCAGTGCCTTACGCCGTTTCCCAGCATTCGTATCTTTGGAGACACGGACGAGATGCCTGAACGCTCAAGCACCTCGCCCTCTCCCTCCGTTAATAACTTTGTGAGCGCATCCACGCTGTTATGGTACAGATGCCGCGGCCTCCCTTGAGATCCACAGGGTGAACGCGATCCGCTTTCTCATCTTGCCATACTTGCCGGCGTTTGTAAATGCTATGAGGTTCCCGCATTTGCCGCACCTGACCCTCTTTGGATGTGCAAGGTTGAGGTAGTACAGTGGCAGGAGCTTGCACACCGGACACCGGTAGTGCGTGAGGAATAGCCTTTGGATAGGCTCAAGCCCCTTGTAGTTTATGCCCTGTGTGGTGCACAACTGTTCTGCCTTCTGGCTCAGCAGCAGATCCGGCGAAGGCTGGCCCAGCATGGTTTCGAGGAAGACCGCCTTCGACCTTGATCCATCTTTGTGTTCGATCCTTCTGCCTTCGTAGTAGGTTGACATGTGTAAAGGTTCGTGCCTGTGCTCTATAGCACTTGATAAAAGGAATCGTTGTATCATAGGCAATGTCTATTGCTGTTAGCGAGCCAGTTGGAGTAGTAGAAAGATGTTTGTAGTAATCATGTCTGTTTCTTCGTGTTGACAAAGATTATCATGTCATGCTAGTGCTTTCCAGGAATCCTATCAATAATTATCCATATTTGTTTCCGAATTTGCAGGCGGGCAACACGCGAGAGATGCGACAATCTTATACCCGAGATCATAATTGAAGCCATACGTTTGACGATACTTTTCGGCACCTCTGGATGGAGCTACCAAGAGTGGGTGGGGGCTTTTTATCCAAACAATAGGATATCCAAGCTCCCATTCTACGCCAGAATATTCGAATCAGTCGAAGTCGATTCGTCATTCTATCGGCCGCCATCAAAGTCCATGATAGCTGGGTGGGCAAAGGCGACAGGTCCGCATTTCAAATTCTCGCTGAAAATACCAAAGATGATAACTCATGACCGCCGGCTGGCGGGAGTAGAAAAAGCGATACTTGACTTTATTGAACTGGTAGCACCTCTGGAGAGGACAGGCAAGCTCGGATGCCTTCTAATTCAGCTCGCGCCCAGCTTTACTTTTAAGGAAAAGCGAAGGCTGGAAGAATTCTTTGGCCTTCTTCCTCGCCACTTGCATTTCGCCGTTGAATTTCGCCACGAATCGTGGGACAGGCGGGAAACGTGGAACCTGCTGGAGGAGTACAACATCGCAAATACGATCACGGACTCGCCCATTGGATTTCTCTCAAAGGTGGTCATCACCGCGACGACTCACTCGTTTGTGAGGTGGCATGGACACGGCAAATCTGTGTGGTACAACTACAGGTACTCTGAAAACGAGTTGTGTCCGTGGCTCGAAAAACTGAGCCAGATCGAATCGCAAGTACCGGTGACTTATGCCTACTTTAACAATCACTACGGAGGAAATGCGCCAGCAAACCTCCTGCAGCTACTGTCCATGAGAGATGAACTGTCAGATGCCCAGAGCAGGGCGATTGCCAGAACGGACCGGTACTTCAAAAAAGAGACTACCGTTAACAAAAAGCTGACAGATTTCCTGTAGCTATTTTTTCAACAGCCTTTTGAGCGCGGACTTTGCCTGGTGCACGCCAGGTATGGTAAAGTTCCTCGCAATAATCACGGGGCAGTTGAGCTGATCCAGAAGCGAGAGAAAATCAGGGTTGGTGAAGACAGAGAATCCGCCGACAGAGGCACCCAGGATTACCAGGTCAGGATGAAATGAGGTCACTGCCGACAGGGTAGCGTCTGCGGACCACCCGCTGCTATCAGCATTCAACTGTATTTCCTTCATATCGACTCCCAGCTGGCTCAGATATTCCTGGTGCATAGAAACACTGTTTGTGCTCTTGTCTTTTCCGCCCCTGCTGTTTACGGAAAGCAGATTAACCTTGAACCGGCCGGAATGCTCAAGCCAGCTTGTAGCCTTCAGAATCATGTCGGAATGCCCGCTTCCGTCGTAGACCACGACCAGGTTCTTCTTGTCATCCGATGGCATGGCACTAGGCTTCAAGTCGATGCCAATTTTCTCATGCTCCGGTTCCAGCTTGAGCGCATCGTCCTCGGCGCGGATTGCGAGCACGTTGCAAGTCATTATAGTGAGCAGTTTTCTGTCCCTCCTCAGTGTTTCAAAGTCGGCGACAAGGAGGTTGATCTTTTGCTCTTCTATGGTTGCGAGTATGGCCTCTGTGGCATCGTGTGACACCCTGACCAGATAGTGATTCAGCACGCCGTCTTTATCCAGCATTTTTTCAAGCGGCTCAAAAGACCGTCGTGCCGAGTCCGCAAACGCGACTCCGGCCGAAAGAGGGGTCTGGTGGGGAACAGTAATCGTGCGCAGAATGTTCACTTCTCCTGAATTCTCCTTGGCTATCCTTATCGCGTATTTTATCAACCTGTCTGGATTCTCTGGTGTATATGGGATCAGAATTCGAAAGTCGTTTCTCTTCAGATCCCCCTCAGACGTAACGATCGGAGCGTAGTGCTTTATCTCTTGTTTGAACGTGTACATCCTGTACAGGGCAAAGCCGACGACGATCCAGAGGATCGTGATCGCCCAGCTCAGCGGCTGCGTGACAAGAAGATAGAGCGCAAGCCCCATCTTTAGAACGATGCCTACAATGGGAATTATTGGAAAGAGCGGTGTCTTGAAGCCGTAGGTCAGCTTGTCTCCGTAGATCCTTCTTATGGTGATCGCAGCGACGTTAACCTGAGTGAACAAGAGAAGGAATATGACTCCTGCCGCGACCGCAATATCGTTGAGCGGTAGCGCATAGGCCATAATCGCCATTATTACTGCAGAGACAGCTATCGCAAGGTGCGGTGTCTTGTTCAAGGGATGTATGGAGCTGAGCGAGTGAGGCAGGTTGTAATGTCTGCCCATCGCATAGGCGACTCGCGCAGAAGAAAAGGTCGTCGCGTTTAGTGCCGCAAGAGTTGACACGAGGCCGCCTCCTAGTACAAGGAGCGCGCCGTAGGGCACGAAAAGGTCCACGGCCTTCATTATCCCGAGTTCTCCCGCATCACCAATGAACTTCCACGCGGGTACGCCACCTGGCGGGGATATGACGCCTATCGAAACAAAAGTCACTAGGCAGTAGAGCGTCACGACTATTGCCAGCGAAATAAAGATTGCCCTTGGGATGTTGCGCCGGGGATTCTTGACTTCCTCCCCGGTCTGGACGATTATCTCATAGCCTTCAAAGGCAATGAATGTCAGGCCCATGGCGGCAACAAGCCCGCCCAGGCCCATCGGCATAAAGTCAGCAAAGTTTGCTTCCCAGTCTGGTTTTGTAGAAATCATCCACATGCCTACCGCAACTATTACCACGATGGTTCCCAGCTGTACCGCTGTGACTATTGTCCCAGTGCGTCCCGTTTCAGACGTGCCCTTGATATTAATGAATGCAAATACAGCTACAGAAATGACAGCAATGAGCTTGTCAAAGGGGATGATTCCGAGAAGAGGCTGGTCTGAAAGAACTCCCAGAATATTTGGGCCAAGCAGGTAGTAAAGGAAGGACCCAAAGCCAACCGCGTACAGGCTGCCTGCAACAATGTGGGCAAACCAGGCCATCCAGCCGCTGATAAACGCGTTTGGCCGCGGCAAGCCCTCCCTAATCCATCTGTACCCGCCTCCTGCTTCAGGCATTGCGGATCCGAGCTCGGCATACGCCATGGCGGTAAAGACTGTTATCACTGCATTGATTATGAAGGCAATTATCACCGCTCCGCCGGCAAGCCCGATGGCTGGCCCGGAGAGGACGAATATTGAACCGCCTATCATTCCCGCGATCCCTACCATTATGATATCCAGCAGGCCAAGCGTGCGTACAAACTGGTGTGGAGACTGTTCAACTGGCGGGCGCTCGGACCCGTGGTCAGACGCCGACAAATTTAGCGTAACGTTACTTGATAGAGAAATAAACCTTTAGAAGGGTCACTTTTGCCAAAGTCTCTCTCAAAGGAAAAGGCTATTTTGGCAGCTCTCTGATATCGACTCGAGTGTCAAGAACCAGAAGGGTGTGCGTGGTAAGAGGGCCTGCACGGGTTGCCGTCTCCGGAAGATGTGCTCTATTGGGGATGGACGTGTCATGGCGCACCATTTCAGTCAGGCCCGGCAAGTCCCTTCCCTTTGAGCCTTTTCGCCGGTGCAGACTCTGCGTAAAGGCTGGCCGGGGAGGCGGAAAGTGCTGGGCAAACGCTTCGACCGCCGGAACGTCGATGTGGCGAACTGTCGCCAATCATGTACTGTCTTTGCGAAACCTGCAAGAACCACTTGTCGTTATGGTTGCTGGAGGTACGGATACCGGCAAGTCCACCTTTTGCACCTTTCTTGCGAACCGCGCCATAGCCGATGGTGTTATCCCATCGATTGTAGATGGAGACATAGGACAGAGCGACCTCGCACCTCCTTCGGTCATTGGCGCAGCAGCACTGGATCACCAGATATCGGACCTCCGGGACATTTCTGGGACCGTTTTCGAATTCGTGGGCAGTACCTCACCCCATCGACTGGAATACTTCGTGTCACAAAGGCTAGCATCCATCGTGACTCGGTCATGTTCAGCTGGCAGGCTTTGCATCGTCAATACGGACGGCTACGTCGACAATGGTGGTGTTGCGTACAAGAAAATGATCGCTACCGAAATACAGCCA
>DATBMW010000063.1:0-18134 GCA_036554645.1 Nitrososphaera sp. | reverse complement strand
TTTGCTCGCGCTCTTTGTCTTTGGCAGCTTCAGGTCCCCCATGTCGAATATCCCGACAAAGTCGTAAATGTCATCCTTCTCGTCAAGCACAAAAGTTTCTATCTGGCGCGCGGATGCCAGCCTTATCGCCTCCGGCCCCCTCGCCGTCCCCTTGCCAAAGCTGGTTGTGATGTCGAGCGGCACGCCATAAAAGACAACTTCTGATTCCTTGAACGAGATCCTGACCGGCGTGTCGGCAAAGCTGTAGCCAGCTTTTGTCTTTTCCGGAACGGTGAACAGTTTCTGGATGTTCACGATGGAGAGTCAAGGCGGGCCGATAATAAACTATGCAGGTCGGCTCCAGAACAATTCGTCAAGGCTCTGCTGCCGCGGCTTGCCGAGTACCGACTTGAAGTCAAAGTTCAGGGCGGAAAGTATCTGTTCAAAAGTTGACTCCATTGTCTCAAGGTACTTTTCCGTGTCTACCTCTTCGGGCTTGGCCAGCTCTACCGGCTTGACGCCATCGCCGGTCTTTATCTTTACATAGGAAATAACATCACCCGCCCTGAGCTCCCGCTTGCCTTCAAGCATCTTGGCAGCCTTGATGTGCTGCGGCAGGCCCTTGTACGTGTCCCTGCCGTCCATGGTCTTGCCGTCCTTTTTTCCGTACGTCAAGAGTGACTTGTTTATCATGACGTTAAAGCTCAGATCTGCAAGCGGTATCTTGTGCGCCTCCAGATCCTGCGCGCTTTGCACAACCACTTTTTTGATGCTCTCTTTTGCCGATTCGAAATCCTTCTGGGAGCCGACCTTGCCCAGTATTGCGAGGATGTCGTAGAACGCGGTTTTGATAAAGGGGGGCGTATGCGATTTCTTGCCTGTCAGGCCCTTTACGTCTACGGTGCCATCGGGCTTGACTCCAAGGTAATTCTTTTTCAGATCGCTAAAGACCACGTACCTATATTCTTTGTCGACTTCAAGGTCTACGCCAAGAGTGTTCGTGGCCCAGCTCAACATTTCCTCGACAGCAGTTGACGCCGGATCTCTGATAAAAATACTGTCTGTGTCAGAATAAATTACTTCGATTCCCAATTCCCTGCACTTGTCAATGGCTTTGTGTATCGTGGTTCTCCCAATGGCAGCAATCGAGTCGGCAACTGGCAAGCAGTACAGCGGGAAAATGTCGGCTCCCATGACGCCGTAGGCCCCGTTGAGGATGACTTTGGTAGCCTGGCTTACTACGTTGTACAGCTGCCTTTCCTCAGGCGGCAAAGTCTTGTCTTTTGCAAGATTCTTGTAATAATTGACCCTGAGATCCCTCAGTGAGCCGATGAGCAACGACGTGAGCCCCTTTCGTTGCTTGCAAACCCAGTGAGTCGTCCCTTCGATCTTGGTCTCTTTGCATACCTCGTGTGGACAGTTTATGGTTTCGTATGACAAATTGTGGACCTTGATAATGCTGGGGTAAAGAGAAGCGAAATCGAGCACAACCACATTGAAATGGATTCCCGGAGTGGGTTCTATGACTTCGCCTCCGCGGTATTTTTTTTCCTTTATCACCGCTGTCGTCGATGCGGTTCCTTTCTCTTCGAGCTCTTTTCTGCTGGGAATGAGCTCGTTTCGCTGCCTGTGTTCGTAATACAGTATCCCCCTGATCCACTGGTTGACCCCGAACCGGGCAATGTCGTCTACAGACAGCCTTCCTATCCTGGCAATGACCACAAGCAGCTTCATCAGCAAGTTGTCGTTAAAGTTGGTCAGCCGAAAAGTGAGGTCTGCGTCTTTGAGGCAGTACTCGGCCAGCTTTTGGATCGGGAGGTCAGCAATTTCGCCATCGAACTCGACCTTTGTATCCCCAAGGAGGGCCTCGCTTATCGCGTTTAGAGTGTGGTCAGTGTATGCGCGGCTGAACGCGTAGATCTGGATGGACCTGTTGTCAAACGTCCTATAAAGGTCAATGTGGATCCCATGCCTTATGCCCACAGGCTCCGCCTGCATGCCGCGCTTTACAAACGACTCCCTCTTGACCATTATCGGGACTTTTTCCTTTGGGATTGCCATGCCGCCAGGGTCGATCCTTGAATCCTGCGAGCGCGCATAAAGGTACGGCAGGTCAAAGTCATCGCCGTTAAAAGTCAGGACGATTGGATACTGGTTTATTATCGCAAAGGTTTTCTCCAAAAGCTCTTTCTCTGTCTTGCACGGTTCCGCTTCTGTTATCAGGGGCTCGCCCGTCGTCAGAGCGTTATCGACAAGGACCAGAACCTTTCTGAATCCATCGGATCCGACGCAGCCTACAGCGGTGACCCGTCTGTCGTGTTCGCGGGGGTTGGGCATCCTTCCTTCTTCGGTTTCTACTTCAATGTCTATGGCGAGCCTTCTCAGCTCCGGTATCGGCTGGTTGAGGAGATTTGCCCAGTTTGTAATGTACTGCCTGTTTTCCTTGCCGCTCTCTCCTGTTTCCTTTATCTTGTCCCAAAGGAGGCTTTTGAGAGCGGACTGAACTTTGTCTGAAATGGGATACTCAAACGTCGTTATCTGATCGCCCTTTCTGACATAGTAGGCGCCCGGTATCAGAGCCCCGTCATAAAGGTAGTTCTCGTGATACTTGATATCACTCTCCCATGATCGCACTTTTTCCCGAAAGCTACCGTCTGTTCCTCCGATGGAAAGCGGGTCGGGGGCAAGGACCTTAAGCACCTCAATTTCCTTGTCCAGTATGATGTCTTTTTTTCTTGCATGTTCGATGCTGTACTTTGGTTCCTTCTTCACAACCTCCTCAGCTTCAGCAGCGTACTCCATCTTTGTGTAGCAGTAGGGCCTGTGCTCTGTCCTGTCGCGCCAGTGGTAAATGACACTGTCCTTTGGATCATAGAACTTCAGGTAGACTTTTTTCTCTTCGCCTGAATAGACAGCAGACATCAGCAGCACCGGCCGGCCTTCCGGGAGCTCGGGCAGATCATCCAGCCGCCTCCTCCTGTCCGGTCCGAAATCCTGCTGCATCAAGTCTGTTTTCTCTCTTGGACAATCAATATTAAACGTTTTATGCGGCACTTGAAAAGAAAAGGAAAAAGAGGCTCATGGAAGTGTGTTCCACGATCCGTACGCTCTAGAGGCTGCGTTTCATTAACTTGGTTCTTCCGAGAACGGCTATAGTCCCAATCATCGCGGCGACGATCCCAATGATTGCCACTGGAAATTCAGGGACTACCTGCGTACCGGTTACAGTTACGTCGTGCGTACCTGACGTGTGCGCGATGGTAAGGGTGTTTACGCCATCAACCTGCCTCTCTTCAGCGCGCGAAGCTTGACCGTCTACCAGAACAGTGTACGGGCCTTCAAGTACCGAACCTACCTTCACGGTTGTCTCTGCTCCCGTCCCGTCGGTCTTGAACGATAATGTCTTGCTCGCCTCATCAAGCGCAAATGCGCTTATCGTTGAAGCGCTCTCTACCGATACATTAACAGACTCGCCTGCGACCATCACCGGCATCATGCTGGCTGTCGTACCCTCGTCTTCCATGCCCCCTGATGGGATAGTCGAATCTACCGCTCCTGTCAGCTTTATCGAATCGACGGCCGTGTCAAACGCACCAAGGTCGGCGTCAAACTCTGCAGAGGGGGAAGAATACATTGCAGATATCCAGCTTGTTTCCGTTTCAGCAGACACGATCTTCATCTTGGTCTTCTCACCATCTTCGTCGGTGCACTCTATGATCGCTTCGACACCTCTTACACCGCTGATCGTGGTCGGCTGGACTGATGGCGTCGTACATTCGATTCCACTATCCTGCGACACATCAGACGGATCCGTAGGAGCTTCTTCAACCTTTGACTTTTCTGCGATTATTAACATCATTGCCTTGCCTTCTTCAGACATTCCTCCGGGGGCTGCAGTAACAAGAGTGCTATCTCCCGTTGCAATGGAGGCTCCCGTCCATCCCTCTGGGAACGTAATTTCTACACCAGCCTCTTCGTTGACATATGTACCACTTACTTCTTCAAAGTCGGGCATTGATTGCGCGTACGCGGTTACTGCTGTTGTTGAAACAAGCAGCGCAAACGCTGCAACAAAAGCTTCTGGAAGGTATTTTCTCATTTCCACGCTACGGAGCATGCGTATAAAAGCATATACGGCAAATGACATGCTGTTGTTATGTGTCCGAATTCCAGGTAGCAGTCATCGGAGGCGGAGTCCTTGGGACTTCTATTGCCTATTTCCTGTCCGCCCATGCTGCCGATCCGCAATCGGTGCTACTGATAGAGCAGGAAAAGAATATCGCGCAGCACACCAGTAGCAGGAACACCGGCAAGGTCCATGCGCCTTTTCTGTACGACCCTGCCACGAAAAAGACTCTTGCAAAGGCAGCCTCGCTTGGGTACGAAATGTGGCAAGAGTTCGCCGAGAACAAAAAACTCGTTTTCAAGCGCGATGGGGTGCTCGAGGTCGCGCTGGATGACAAAGGTATTGCCAGATTGCACAAATATTTGGAATGGGGCCAGGCAAACGGGCTGAAAAAGAACGAGCTGAAATTGCTCGACAAAAGAGAAGTTGCCGAGCTTGAACCCAAAGTTAGGTGCGAATCGGCGCTGTATTGCTCAAAGGACGCGTCAGTGGACTATGGATCTTTGTCGGCGGGATTGCTTGAAGACCTCAGGTCGTTTGGCTGCAGCCTTGCGATGGGTACCAAGGTCGAGAGTGTGTCCCGGACAGATGGCCACTATCTGATAGGGACAGGACATGGCAAGGCGTACAACACCAAGTACGTCGTGAACGCAGCCGGCGGCAACTCGATGGATATAGCCCATTCAATGGGTGTCGCTGCCAGCTATACAGACATACATTTTCGGGGTGAATATTGGGAATCGCCGCAGCAATACCACGACCTTACAAAATTGTCGATATATTCCGTTCCAAAGCATCCAGAGTATCCGTTCCTGGATCCTCACTGGATAGTCAGAGCCGACGGCAGGAGGGAAATCGGGCCAAATGCCGTACCAGTCTTTGGGCCCTATGCTTATAGCTGGCGAAGGAACCTTGCCGACATGGTCCCAAAACTGGTCGAGTCTTCTAGAACCGGCGCCCGCCGGACGGTCTTTGACAGGCAGTTTCTGACACTTGCCACCACAGAGCTAAAGAGTTCGCTTTCAAAAACCGCGATGATAAACAGGGTAAGGGAATTCCTTCCTGGCCTGCGAGCGCCTGCGTTTACAAAGAGAGGGACTTCGGGGATCCGGTCGTCAGTCATTGACAGCACAGGCAGGTTTGTGCCGGACACACTGGTTCTCTGGAAGGACTCCTCAGTGCACGTGCTCAACTACAATTCTCCGGGGGCGACAGGCGCGCTGCCGATGGCTGCAAAGGTTGCAGGCAGGATGATATCTGACGGACTACTTTCGACCCGCGACAGGCCGAGATCGCTCTGGGATGCGACGGCGATAGCCGAAAAGATAGGAGAGTAATCTTTTAAGCTAGATGAATTCAGGATACGTGAACTTGCTGAGAGAAATCTACCTTGATGCCCTGAAGAACAGGGAACAAAAAATATCAAGAGTACGAGATTCCAATTTCAATTCGATCCTAAAAGAGGCCTCGTCTCGCTGGATTCACTACGGGCCGTCGCCTGCTGCTTGCGTGACTGCAGGAGTCGACAGCAGCTGGAACAAAAGGGCGTACCAGGGGCTCAACCTCTACGCCATAGGCGCCGTCGCAGTATCAAGCACAAACGACATCCTGGCAACTGAATATGAAGACGAAATTTCAGATTCTGCGAGGAATGAATCTCTTGAAACAAAGGCAATGAACATGGAGGCAACGGTTGCGCAAAAAGCTGCGGCGACCGAAAAGGCAGACATCATCTGCATCGACGGCTCGATAATCGCCCGGCTAAACAAGACAGGCTCTGTATCCGCGCAGGAATCTGCAAAGAAATACGGCAACTCTGTATTTATCGCCAAGAGCTCCGAAAGCAGGTCCCAGTTCGCGCCATTTGGGTCGAGGGCCGGCGACATCTATTATTACAGCCACGCAAGCAGGACAACTCCAGGCTTTAGCAGGCCCGAAGAAATCCAGACGAGCTATGGCAGGATCTCTGAAGTCTATGCCAGACTGCGCGAGAGTACGCCAATGATCCGGATCGAGATGCCCAAGTGCAGGGACGTAGAGGATGTCAAGGGCTTGCTGGATAATCTGGCGTACCACAGCGTCGGGGGCTACCCTTACTGCCTAAAGCTTGCTCACAATACCTGCAAGATAAGCAATGAAGATATAGACAGAATTGCGAGCATCTTTCGGTTGCAGAATGAGAACGGGGCAAGGGACGCGCTAAATGAGTAATCCACAGCAGCTCGGCATCCTTGTCGGCGAAACGCGCCCGGACAGGGTTCATTTCGAATCCAAAAGGCCGATCAGCATCGGCGAATACGTGATACTGAACTACGGCAGGGGAAAAGTCTTGGGTCTGATAGAGCGCTCGCAGGTGACAAGCGACGCACTTGCCGCATCCGTCCGGAACTATGACGAAGCGTACGAAAGCAGGCAGGTGGCCCTGGAAAACAAACGCGACAAGAGCTACAGGGCCGCCGTCCACATACTTGGGTACGTGGAAGACCTGAAGCAGTGCAAGTCCGTAATCCCGGACCTCCCTCCGGAGCCCGGGACAGAAGTGTACGAAGCCACTTCAGACGACCTGGGCTCGATCTTTTCCTCGACCAGCGCAGAGTGGATAAGGCTCGGCAACCTTCTTCGCAACCCCACAGTTGGAGTCCGGGTCAATACGAACAAGGTGGTCTCTAGGCACCTGGCAGTCCTCGCGATGACAGGGATGGGCAAGAGCAACCTTGTATCACTCGTTGCAAAGGAATTGGCAAGGATAAACGGGACGATGGTCATTTTCGATTATCATGACGACTACTCTACCCTTGACATGGGGTCTAAAAGCAACCTTACGGACGCCAAAATAAATCCCAGGTTTCTCAACGCTGACAAGCTGGCAGAGGTAATCGAGATCCACGAAAATGCCAGCAACCAGCTTCACGTCCTCAGGACGGCATTCACAGAAGATGTGAAGAGTCGCAGCGGCGATGACTTTTGGGATGCACTTCAAAGTGCGGCTGCTGCAGTTGGCGCCGACAGGGCATACCGCGACGCGTCTGAAAAAATAGTCGACAAAATAGACGACGCAAGGAGAAGGTTCCACGCAATCCTGGATCCCGGATTGTCAGATCCGCTTGCCATGATAAAGAACGGCAAGATTAACGTGGTCAGCCTGATAGAGCTGACAGAAAAGCAGGCGAACATCGCCGTGTCGTTCTACCTCCAGGAACTGCTCGATGACAGGAAAAAGGCAAAAGGGAAAAAGATCGGGGCAAGGAATGGTTCAAGAACCGAGCCAAGATTTCCAGCGCCGGTCCTTGTGGTCCTGGAAGAAGCGCACGTCTTTATCCCAAAGGACGAAAAGACAGAGACAAAGTATTTCGCTTCCAAGGTAGCCAGGGAAGGCAGAAAGTTCGGGCTCGGGCTAGTCATAGTCTCGCAGCGGCCTAGGGCCATCGACGCAAACATTCTGAGCCAGATGGGCTCTTTTGCCATCATGCGCATGATCCAGCCTGACGACCAGGCGCAGATATCTGCTGCAAGCGAATCGCTCAGCAGGGACCTGATGGAGCAGCTGGCGTCGCTCAATCCCGGCGAGGCCATACTTACGGGCCAGTGGGTCAACCTGCCGACATTTGCCAAGGTGGACGAGATAAAGGAACACAGGACTGGAAGCGACCAGAACGCGGTGGAGGAATGGCAAAAGCTATCAGACATAAAGCAGCTGACAAGAGAAACTGCCGACTCGTACGTTCCTCCGGGCTACATCCAGGATTAGCTTTGGGGCCAGCGCGAAATGCTGATCTCGCACATATCTGACCTGCACCTGGGATACGCGCAATTCGGTCTTGAAGAGCGCGAAGACGACATCTACCAGTCGTTCAATGAAGCGATAGATGTCTCGATAAAGGAAGGAGTCAGGGCAGTGATACTTGCGGGGGATCTTTTTCACAGCCCGCGCCCTTCTGGAAAGGCAATCATTACTCTTGGCAACGCGCTAAAAAAGCTGAAGGAAAGCAACATCGCAGCGGCGTTCGTGCTGGGCGAGCACGACATCAGCCGTCTCCGCGATGTGCCCTTTGCTTACCTCTTTAGCAACCTGGGGCTTGCGAAAAGGCTCAGACTCGACGAACCGCTTGTCGTTGACAACTGCGTGATTTTTGGAGAAAACAAGGAACGCCGCAGCAACATCGACTCGCTGATTGACAGACTCCGAAATGTCAGGACAGGACAGCATGAAGGCAGGAAAAAGATACTTGTGCTCCACCAGGGTCTCACGGATCTTAACAAGTTCGCCGGGGAAATGAACGCGACAGACCTTCCTCCAGGTTTTGACTACTACGCGCTGGGACACTACCACGACCACGTCGAGAAGTGTTTCGATTTTCTTGGTGGACTGCTTGCGTATCCCGGCTCGCTTGACCTGACTCCAAGCGAAGGCATCAAAGAGACGGACAAGGGCTTTATCATCGCTGACCTTTCCAGGCAGGAAACGACTACCCACTGGATACGGCTCGAGCAGATGAGGAAGCAGTTCTCGATCAGGATAAACTATGCAGAGATGGCCAATGAAATGACCAGGATTTTCGATAAAGCAAAGGCGAGCAACAACGGGAAAAAGCCAGTCGCCAGGATAGAGGTATCGGGGCTTGATATCGATCCAAGGACTGTCGCCGCCAGCCTTGTGCGGTTGAACAACTACTGCCTCCACTACGTCTGGCAGCCCGTAGAGGAGGGAAGGCCAGGCGCGACTGCCTACGATTCCCGCCCGGCGGACATGGACAGCGAGCTCTACAGGCTCTCTGCCAAAGCCCTAGAATCCGAAGAGCTCGCCCAGTTTGCTATAGAAGAGATCCTCCCGCTTTCAGCTAACGGCGATGCTGGCGCGGTCCTCGACCTTGTATGGGAAGCATACAGGTCCAAACGGTTCGGCAAGGACGTGTCGAAATGATAAAGGACATCAGGCTGCAGGACTTTATCGCGCACAAAGACACCAGGCTTGAAATTGGAAAGGGGATAACCATCTTTGTGGGGCATAACGGGTCTGGCAAGTCATCTGTAATAGACGCAATTACCTTCGCGCTCTTTGGCGAGCACACAAGAAAGTCCGCAAAGAACCTTGTGCGCAGAGGCGCGGGCCAGTGCACCGTGCAGATGCGATTTGCAATAAATTCTAGGGAATACCTGGCGACCCGCACGTCAGGCGGCCAATCATTTTCGCAGCTCAGTCTTGTTTCGGAAGGCAAAGAGCCAGACATGCCCCTGGTCGGCGGAGAGCGAAGGCAATTCGGCGAGTCCATGAAAGCAGAGGTGGCCAAGGTGCTCGGGCTTGACTACGACAAGATGCGCGTCGCCGCGGTCGTCCAGCAGGGAGAGCTCTTGAGGATTGTCGACGCGCCGCCAAGAGAGTTCAAGGAACTGCTTAACGGCCTGATAGGGATCGACAGGCTGGACCGAGCTTACGATGTCATGCTTGAAGTCATCAGGGGCTTTCGCGAAAAGCTGCGGGACGAAAACGGCTACACCGACTTGGAAATCCCCCGGGTACAGGATCTGATAACGCAAAAGGAAAACGAAAAAAGTCAGGCAGAGTCGCTGCTGCAGGAATTCGAGGATGAAAAAGCGGTGCTTGAAGAAAAAATAGTCGGACTGGAAGGAGAAATCCTGCGGCTCGAACCCATGATCCAGCGGACACAGGAGCTTGTCAGTCGCGAAAAATTACTTGTCAAACACGTTGCGGAAAAAAGAAGCTCTATCGAAGGCGAAGTGGCGCGACTCGAGCGGGTGGTAAAGGAGGCATCAAGTTCGCTTGCTTTGCTTCAGAAAAGAGACGAGGTCCGCATGCGACTTCAGATGGTCAGTGCAGAGGCGGAGGATATACAGCGAAAGGCGGAGAAAAACGAGGGTGCATATGGGAAGCTCAGGGCGCTCTTAGAGTATTCCGGCAAGCTGCAACTCGTTGACGGTAAATGCCCCGTCTGCAATTCGCCTGTCGCCAAGCTGAATGACATGTTCGATGTATCGCACCTGCAAGCGGAGATCAGGGCCCAAGAGCAGGAAAGATCCGAGCTCCAGCGCGCAAGGGTAGAGCTGAGAAAAGAAGAGCAGGAACTGCTGGAGCATGACAGGAAAATCGCCGCGGCTGAAAAGTTTCTTGCACACAGCTCTATCAGCACGCATGATGACGTGCAAGGGCTGGGATCTGATCTGGAAGCAAAGAAAAAGGACCTTGAAAAGCTCCCGGAAGAGATACTCAAAGTTGGCCCGGATCCTTTCAGGCTTGCGATAGACGCGACATCGACATCACTTGCTGAAGAAATCGTTGCACTGAGGCAGCAGACAAGTGGCGTGAGCCATCAAAAGTATACTGACGCAAAGCTGGAGAGAGGCATGCTTTCCAGAAAGCTGCAGGACGCCAACAGAAAGATAGGAGGCCACCAAAAGACGATAGGCGATGCGGAGGTAGCCATAATTTCCGCGAAAAAGACGATCGTGCAGCTCATGGAGGCGGCCGAGTTTGCCAGGATGCTAGAAAATATCCGGTCACAAATCTTCAACAGGGACGGGCCCATCGGCACGAGCCTGCGATCGTGGGCAATCAAAGTCATTTCAGAAAAGGCGTCTGACTATGCATCTCTATTCAACATCGGGATCTCTAGGATCGAGCTTGCGGAAAAGGCGCGGGATGTCTCGATAACCTGCTACGGGAGGCAGGGCGAGATTGACATTGATTCGCTGTCCGGCGGCGAAAAGGTCGCTGTCGCCCTGGCACTCAGGTTGGGGATAGCGTTCATGATGGGCTCGAGCAAGCTTGATTTCGTTATCCTTGACGAGCCTACAACTCATTTGGACGAAGATAGACGGAAGGCACTTGTCAGGATAATATCTGATGCTTTCAGGGAAGGCACGGGCCCGCTGTCGCAGCTGATAATTATCACCCACGATTCAGACATTTTCGAGGATTCAGAAGTGGACAGGATATTCCGGTTCACGATGACGGCTGAAGGCTCAAAAGTTTCACAGGAAAACTAGCGCTTGTAGTCATCCTCAATCCTGGTAATGTCTGACTCGTCAAACTCGCCAGTCGATATTTCCAGAATTATCGCGTCGGTCCCTGCGCCTATGAGCCTGTGAATCGCCTTTCTTGGTATTGTTGCAGAGTCGCCGGTCTGAAGCAATTTCGTTTCTTCTCCTATCTGTACCCTGACTGGCCCTTTGACCACCTTCCAAAATTCAGATCGGTTGTCATGGTACTGAAGCGATAGCCTCTTGTCGCCATCGACGTAGACGAGCTTTACCGTGCATTGCTCGTTCAGGGTAAACCGCTCAAAGTGGCCCCAGGGGCGCTTTTCAGATATCACTTCAGGTCATCTCGTGCGAAACTTTTTAAACGTATGTGGGAATTTGCGCCATCAAACATTCGAGGTGCTAGGAGATTAGGCGCAAGCAGGGCAATGAAAACGACCGGAGCTGCAACCTTTATGAATAGAAATCTGAACCCAGCTGAATGAGCGAGCTATTCGCGCTTTCCAGAGAAAGCGCTGCGTCGTAGTATTGGCCATCAAATGCCAAAGCCCTGGCATTCTCTATGACACCGGTGATCTCGACGAGTTTTGCTTCTGTCTTTTCAATTTCATCCGTCTCGACCCATGGATACTCGGTGTCCGGACCGTCATTTGAAATCTCGGCAGCATGGTCAAAGATCTGCTTCTGTTCTTCGAGATAGGCATCCATTTCTTGCTCAAAGTCATGTACCGCAAGTCCCATCCATTCAGCCCTTTCGAGGACTGCAAGAGTTGCCCCCTCGCAATAGATTGTTGCGTAGTCTCGAAGCGATTCCTGCAGGTTTTCATCGCCGATCCTGCCAGATGCAGAGTCGCATCCATAAGAGATCAGACCAACGCTCGGAAAAGCCATGGTGTCTATCTCGGTTATCAGTTCCGGCCTGCCACAATATTCATTCATAAGTGCGGACGCGGCGGCGCGCCTGGTTTCATTCGTTCCGTCGCCATCAATGTCTATCACCAGGTACTTGACGCTTCCGGCAAGAGACGTACAATCGACATCTTTTGTCGGCTGCTCTGGTGGGGATGATGCCACAGGGCCGAAGGCAAAAACCACCGACAAACCAATAGCAATGGCTGCTACCGGTATTACTATCAACACAAGGCTGTTCCTGTTTGAACCTGACACTGACAGTTAATTTCACTCATTCTGTTATTTGAGGAATGTTGTGTTCACGATATGGCATATCAATTCCGGAACATAGTTGCTCGCCTTGGTGTCTGTCTCGAACATTACCCCTGTTGCCCGAATGAGTGAGTGCTGTCGATTTAGAAATCGGGAGTACGACTTGTAGAAAGGCGGGTAGGGCAAGAATTGCAGTTCCCCTGAACTACAGCACTTTCTTATAGAGGAAGCTGACAAGGATCGAATACTGTAGAATTGATGTCAGATGCAGGCGGCGTTTCGGAGAGCAAAAACCGGATCTTGGTATCGATAGTCATTGCCGCATCAACGATCGCTTTATTGAGCTACATTTTCGTGTCATCGGAACTTGCGAACAGGGCTCGCTTAATAGAGGAGCAGAATCTCGAAATCCAGCAGTATGAAAAAGCCATAGCCGGCCAGCAAAGTGAGCTTGCAGAAAAGACAGCGAGGCTTGCTGAGCTGGACTCCGAATTAGAAAGACTGTCAGCTGATCTCAGTGACAAGTCGCAAGAGGCTGCAAGTCTGGGCAATCAGCTTGAATCTGCCAGCAGCGAGCTAAAGTCCATACACGATCAGGCCGCCCTGCTCGAATCTCAAATCACAGTTTTGGAAGACGAGCTCCGGGACAACGAACAACAGATAGAAGAGTTAAAGCTACAGAACGAACAATCGAAATTAACAATAACGCATTATGGTCTCGGTATCGACCAGGACGAAAAAGGAGTGGTGTTTCCGCTAGAGATCGAAATTGCGAGCGGCGGGACGGGAACGCTGTCAATGGACATCAGCAGCGTCGAATACGAGCCCAGCTTCCAGAATGCCATCAGGGACGCGGCGGCAGCGGCATCTGCGTACACTGGAATTCCGATTTCTGACAAGGACATCATCGTCCGGCTCGCAGGTGATCTTCCACAGGACGGCAGCTTTGTAAAAGTTGACGGTTCTTCTGCAGGGGCCCTCATTGCGGGCATGATAGCGGCCGGACTTTCTCACAAGGAAATCAATTCTGGTGTTCTTGTAACGGGAACCATCAGTCAGGACGGAACCATCGGCAGGATCGGAAGCTTGGAGGAAAAGACCGATGCTGCAGAGACGTTTGGTGTGGAAACGGTGCTTGTTCCAAAGTCGCAAGAATTTGATTCCGAGCAGGTGCACGTCATAGGGGTTTCCGACATGACCGAGTTGATGAAGTACTTTGCCCCATAGCAGCTAGACTACCAGGGTACTCGAGACGGCGACGCCAGACAGAACGTGCCCGGCTTCGAGGCCTGAAATCGCAAACGTCCTTATCTGATAGTTTCCGGCTTCCTCTGGAGTCCATGATGTTTCAATATTGGAAGAGCCAGATTGCAAACCCAAAAAGACGGTTACTCCATTTTCATCACGGGCTTCAATGATCACGACATATTCTTGAGAACCTAAATTATTCTCAGCACTAGTAGAAAGGACAAGCTGGGTACCAAGCGGATAGGGCCCTGCAGCGCCAGTGCTTGCCCTTATGGTAGGCGCAGCGATCACTATTGAATCAGAGTCCATGATTACACGAATTGCCAAGGGAAATTCCTTCTCTGGATTCAGACCATTCTGGATCTTTTCCGCATAGTCTGCAGGCCGCTTGTCAGTATACGTTATTGCCATCTCGCCATTTTCGACCTTGACGTTAGTGCCTGTTATTGTCCCGTCGCTTCCCAGCGTAAAGCTGGATTCAAAAATACCCGTGTTCGGGCCTGTTTCCAGAGCTGATAATTCCGCGACTCCATCCGATGAGAGTTCGAGTATGACAGTATCAATGTTGGTACTGGTGTTCGCGTCAGCGTCCTTGATAGTCACGATAACGGTTTCTCCCAGCGCGTAAGAAGTCTTGCTGGAAGAAAGCGTGGGGTCAAAAGTCACTATTGGCTGGCCGCCGATGTCAATCGATGGGTCGCTGTCACCCACAGTGAAGCTGACTTCATCGCTACCGTTGGAGTCATTCTCTGCAGAAGCCAGTGATGTCGCATAATTGGCCTTTTCAAAAAGTGTGAGCACCATAGATTCACTAAGCGCTGAAATGGAATTGCCCAGCTGGTACTTGCCTTCAAATCTGGCGGTATTGTCGCCGGTTTCTCTGAATGTGATTACCCCATCAAGGGTGCCGCCACTAAGCGAAAAGAGGTCCGCGTTTGGTGGGTTGTCAGGATCCACGACGAACTGATCCGCGTTGGTGGGGTCAAGGTTGGCGTCCTGATCGTTCACAAATACATAGACAAAGCTGCTCGTGCCGTATAAAGTCCGGTCCAGCTCCAGAGTACCTGCAGTCTCCTCATATTTGACCTCAACTTCGTCGCTTCCGGCGGAGATCTGGAACGCTACTTCCTCGTACAGCTCTGCGTCAACTGCTAGATCGCCTGTAGGTCCGAAAGTAACGAAGGTGGCGCAGTCAACTGCGCAGGTTCCATCACCTTCAACTCCCCTGCTGTTGATAGCGTCAAGGTCGGAGGGGCCCACCGCCACAGCATCCTCATGAGCAAGAAAGAATTCGAATTTGCCGGAACTGTCGCTTGTTTCCGGGACAACAACGGAGATTGTACCAGCACTTCCGGCATTGGGCTCTGCATCGAGATCGACGATGAGATCCTCGATGGAGCCGGCATCGTCCGCATCAGGATCGGTAATCACTACCTGCAGGACGCCTTCGCCAAAGAACTTTTCATCAATGGCATAGGTCTTGATACTTGCTTGCTGAGCGTTCACGCTTGGTAAGACCGGGGCAACAACGATGGCAAGCAGAAGGCCGATCGCGGCCAGCAGAACCTTGTTCAACAACTCATCAGCGGCGTTCAGAAATATAATGCATATGCTTTCGGAAACTAATTCGGGATAATGCTGGAAGGAGATTCTAGAAGCCAAGCACATTTCCGCCAGCATTCTTGTCGTATGTGAAAAGACAAGACTAATGTTTTAATATCCAGTATCTCAAGATTTACTGCATGAAAAGGTGGTCGTCCAGTCCATACTTTACGTACATACTTTTGTTCGTCCTGATCGGCTCTGTGATTTCAACTGGCCTGACGTTCCAGCCGTCGTATGCTTCACACAATATCATCCTGGATTCCATTGATGATAAATACAACGGAGGAGATTCTGTGGAAATCTCTGGTACGATCGATGATGTTAATAACAGCGAGGACGAAGTGACCATACGAATCGACGGACCAGACTCTGAAACTGAAACAGTCACTCTTGAAAACGACGACGAATTCAGCTGGGAGTACGACCTTTCAGATCCCGCCGATGACGGCATTTATTCCGTTGAGGTTGAATATGATGGTGAAAGCGTATTCACGTACTTTTTCGTTGATGACGACAACAACAATGACCTTTACGTAGTGACTGATAATGACACCTATGAATTAGGAGACAATGTGGAGATAGAGGGAGAGGTCAATGACGTCGATCTCGGTGTTGATGAGGTCGAGATCACGGTGTACGATCCGAGCGGTGATACGGTCTCAGGCATGGATGAAGAACCAGTAGACCTTAGCGGCGCCAATTTTAATACTGACTTTGACCTTGATGACAGTGACGACGCTCACGGAATCTATGCCGTTCTTGTAACTTACAACAACGACGACAACGAGGAGGGCTATGTCATCTTTGAAGTAGAGGAGGATGGAGGTAGCAGCGGTAGTACCATCACCGCGTCACTTTCAAAGACCAGCTACAAGCAAGGAGAGGAAGTCAGGATTACCGGCACAGTCGAGGATAAGGAAGGTAACGACGATGTGGTTTTAGTCGTCGAGGATCCGGACGGTGACGAAATCGAGATTGCTGACGACGCCGTTGAGCCAGAAACTGACGGCTCGTTCACATTCGAGTTTGAGCTGGATGACGACGCCAAAACAGGAACCTACGAGGCTACCTTGAGTTATATCCAGGTAGGTAACGAAGAGGTGCTTCTATTCAGTGTCACGACAAGCACTTCAGGCGGCGGGGGTAGTTCAGGGGGAGGCACAAGCGGGAGTTCCGACGGACTTACAGCAAAATTAAACAAGGGTAGCTTCCTCGCCGGAGAAACGATGACAATTACAGGAGTTGTTCCGAGCGTGGAGGACGAGCCAATCAACATAGTCCTCCTCGCGCCCGATGGAACATTTGCCGGTTCTTCGGCGTTTCCAGAGCCAGATTCTGACGAGTCATATAGCGCCACGCTCAGGCTCAAGTCGGACCTCGAGGAAGGCGAGGATTATGAGGCCGTGATAACTTATGATGGCAGGGAGGTTACGCTCAACTTTGACGTAACCGGCAGGAGCAGCGAAGGCCCTATCACTGTCGCGACCGACAGGGACAGCTATTCTGTTGGCTCTACTGTAAGGATTACGGGTGAAGTAGATACGGGTGAGCTGGGAGAGGGTCAGAAGGTGTTAATCAGAGTGATCAACCCGGATGAAGAGCCATACAGATACGACATCGTCGAGCCATCAAGCGACGGTTCTTATTCTTATTCCATGGTCGTGGGTGGTGATCTCGCGAAGTCTGGCGAGTGGCAGGTTCTTGCCTCGTACAACCTGGAAGAAGTCGAAACCTCATTCGAGTTGAGCCAGACGGGAGGGGGCGGAGGTGGGGGATCTTCAGATACACCAATTTTTAACCTCAGGGTAAACGACAGGACGTACCCCATAGAATACGAGCTCAGCGACGATTCGGGCCAGATCGAAGAGATGGTTGTAAACTATGATAAGAAGAGGCTTGTGATATCTATTGATTCTGAACAAGACGGCGAGCTCATGATAGTCCTCCCAAGAAACTTTATTGACGCGGCAAACAACGGTACTGACAGGGAGTATGTCGTCACAGCAAGGGACAACGCCGTGGGAGATGATGTCGTAGTCGACTTTGAGGAGAGCCAGAACGATGACGAGACAAGGACCCTGGTCATACAATACGAGGCAGGCACAGACATTATCGAGATCGCAGGAACAACCATTGTGCCCGAGTTTGGACTCGTATCTGCACTAATTCTTGCGGTCGCTATCGCAGGGATAATTGCCGGCATGCACAGGTTCTCGGGTGGATTTGACTTCAGGCGTCTGTAGATTTGCCTCGAGTTTTATGTGGCGAGAGCAGACCAAGGGGTTAAACCCACCTAGATTGGAGGACAATCTGGGAGTTATTATGTAACCGCAGCTCAATAATAGGAATACTTGTAGATGGTGATAGCCCGAAGATCTAATTATTGTCATTATTATTCGTTTTTGTATGAGATCTGCAAACTTTTTTCACTGACTTGTGCACCTGATAGACAATTCGTTCATAAATTTTATATAGTAAAAGGCGTTCACCGTCTGTAACGTAGTATGAACAATCAGAAAGTACTTGCTACATTCGTAGTGGCAGTGCTGTCCGCGAGCATTCTGTCAGTGGTTGGCATGAGCGCCATCCCCCTGCAGAAAGCCAGCGCGCAGGCTGTGACTATCACTACATCAGCTGACAGCAACGGAGGAACATTTTTTGGACATGGCGTACTCCAAGTTGTCGCGACTGATCCAGATGCAGACGACGACGATCTGCAAGAGAGCCTTTTCGTTGATATCGAATCGGATTCAGATCTAGGAACTACTACTTCAGGCAGCTTTGAAATCTTTGAGACGAGTGAAAGCTCGGGAAGATTTGAGTTCTTCCTTGTGCACCAAGGCTCCGACTTTGCGGATGGGGCCGGCGACACGACGTTAGACCCGATTAACCCGAACGGCTTTGCGCAAGTAGGCGCTGAGGCCGCGCCGCCAGCTGCCGAAGCATCAATTTTCACTTTCGGTACTGGTGCTGGTGTAGATCTTGATAACGGAGCAGCAGCTGTCCTGTTTAGTGA
>DATBMW010000018.1:0-7816 GCA_036554645.1 Nitrososphaera sp. | reverse complement strand
GAATAAACTCTTTGAAAATCTACATGAACCTTGGCGCTGACTTGAATCGAATCTTTATGGACCTTGAACCAGGTAGCAGCAGGGTCAGAGAAGGAGAAGTTAGCATGACTGACGACCTCATGTCATCAATAGTAAATGAAGGATCCAGCGCTCACTCTACGATACTGGTCCATGCCGAGAATCCTAGCTCATGCTCCGAAAAGATGCGCGTCGGCAGGGAAGCCGGCCTGTCAGGACTCAAGGCATGGTCAGACTGCAGACCACCCATCTCGGAGGCGGAGAGTATCCACAAGATTTCAGAGTACGGGAGGAGGTGTGGTGCCAGCCTCTATTTCGTTCATATCGGTTCCAGCGCGGCGCTTGATGCGATACTGGCCGAGAAGGAAAAGGGGATGTCAAATTACTATATCGAAACGTGTCCTCACTACCTGACGCATACGGTTGATTTTGGCAAGCTTACGGGAAAGGTCGTACCTCCGATAAGATCAAAGAGCGACGTGCAGAGCATGTGGTCCGCGCTTAGAAACGGCATTGTCGACACTGTAGGCACTGACCACGTGGCCAACAGGCTAGAGATGAAAAGAGGAGAAGGCGACATCTGGACTGCCCTGGCGGGCTTTCCAGGAATGGCCACGATGCTGCCGGTGCTGCTTGACCATGGTGTGAATCAAGAAAGGATAAGCATCGAACGGGTTGCTGAAGCGACAAGCTACAATACTGCTCGGATATTTGGAATGTATCCCCGCAAAGGGACGATACAACCAGGTTCCGATGCCGACCTTGTGATAGTTGACCTAGACCTTGAGAAAAAGGTGACGCCAGAGCTCCTGCAGTCATACTCTGATTATACTATCTACGATGGGTTAAAGATGAAAGGCTGGCCAACTATGACCATTGTCCGTGGAAAGGTAATCATGGAAGATGGCCAGGTAGACAGCAGCTCCCTTGGACATGGGGAATTCATTCGCCGCCCGCAAGATCTACAGACTCGATAGCAGGATATGCCCGTAGTAGGGACGGAATGATCAATGTTTATCGGTCCGCACTTTGTCGCGTTGTTTGAGCGGGCTAGGTAGAGACTACTTCAAAAGAGCCTTCCTTTTTCGCCTTGTACAATATATCGGCTCTCCGGGTGAAAAGTCCTACTTCCATTACTCCCGGGATTCTTTTCAGCTCTATTTCCTTCTTCTCCGGGTCTGACAGTGATGGCAACGTTGCGTCAAGGATCAGATTTCCGTTTTCGGTCACGAAAGGATAGCCTTTATCTAGCGTCCTCAGCTTGACCTCTGCTCCGATTCGGGTGAGCGTCCTTGCGACCACAGTCCGCGCCATCGGATGAACCTCGATTGGGACCGAACGGGTGAGCGACTTGACGAACTTGGATTCATCGGCAACAATGACCACCTTTTTTGCGGCAGAAATGAGGATCTTTTCTCTTAGCAGCGCCCCTCCCCCGCCCTTTATCATATTGAATTTGGAATCGATCTGATCCGCCCCGTCAAAAACCAGGTCGATATCTGGAATCATGGCCTCATCAGAAATTCGCAAATTAGCCCTCTCGGCCTCTATCTTGATCTGAAGCGATGTGGGAATGAATTGAATCGAGTCTTTGTTTGGGAGCGCCGAAAGCTCTCTGACAATGAACGTAACGCTGCTTCCGCTGCCGAGACCTACTAAACGTACTCGCCTGGCATGCTTGACTGCGTCTTTGGCCAGCCGTTGAAACGCATCCTGGATAGAAGGCATCGTGCGTAATCAGACCTTAGTTTATATAAAATTATAATCGCTACAGGCCCAGGAGCAAGCGAGGGCCTGCAGCTACTGCTTTACAAGGGACTGTAGGGGAAGACGATAGTAAATGAACGGATGGGCTTTAACCTTTTGTGGTGTTACTAACCAGGAGATTGTTAGCTATACATGAACCAGTACTTTTTTCTCTAGAACCTGCGTTCCTTTTTCAGATCAAGACGCGGCCCATTGATGCCCGGATTCAGATGCCTGCTCGATAGATATCTTGTAATGTCATCCGCGCCAGTAGCAGCCCTCTTGTCCATTCGGGAAACGGTTTCTGAAAAGTCCTTCAAGCCCGGGGAACTCTGATCCCTGCCGACAATGGTGCAGAACATGCTTGTAGGGGTACAAGTAGCCTGAATTCCAGAGCCTTTCTTTGTCCACCTGAGCAGCCCAAGATTTGAATCAATTGACTTTTCCCACGACGGGTCGTTTTCTACTATCCACCTCGGAATCCTGTCGCTGTCTTGCATGTGGAATAAGGCACTTTGTCAGTTAATTAATTGTTTTTGCTCACTACCTATTGGTCGAAACATTTCCATCACAGGGGGGCCATCGAGGCAGAATATATAACACCCATGTCTGGCTTATTGAACAGATAGATGCCTAGAAAACGCGACATCACGAAGACTCATGCATTTAGCACTCAGAGGTCTGGGAGCAAAAAGTACGCAAAGGCCGAAAGGCGCAAGCGCCGCAAGCCTAGATGATCATTGTTAGTACGTTCGCAATCCTTTGAAAGACTTGTACATGTCGGTCAGAACATCTTCTGACTTGGACGGGTCGCTGCCGTTGCCTGGGCCTTCAGCAGAAAATGACACACTTGATTCGATCTTCTTGCACTGGTTGCAATAGAACATGGAAAATGTAACAGACTTGTGTTCATTGTTCGGATGACCGCAGATATCACAAACCATTGTCGTCTGAGAGCAGCTTGTCTATTTGGAATAATAAAGAACGGGTTGTCATAAAATACTTCAGACATTAGCCGGCTGCTGTATGTGCATTTTGCAAGGCTGATTTTCGGGAATTGTTTTCTAGCCGTTCCGGCAATGGCCGCATTCAAGGTGCCTGTCGTATCCGCGGGCATAATCTGTAGCCAAGCCGTGTACAGGGCAGCGAAAGGCATAGAATTCTAGTCTTTCGTAATCGCAGAGTTTGGCGTGCCCGAAAAGTGCCACTCGGACTCTAAGGAAAAGGTCATTCTTCCTGACGACATGCCTGTCCCTGACGTAAAGGTGCATAAAAAGTCCTGATTTCCGTCAACCAAAGAACATGTGCATGTAAGTGAATATTACACTTTGAGCCTCGCTTTTTTGTGCTCACCAGCACAAAAGAATGAGAAGGTCTGGGCCCGAGACCGGGTTGAGATGAGCCAGCCGATAATGTAACAGTACCTGCTAGCAATATGTTTATATATAAGAATAAAATATTTATATAAGGTTGCGAAGGCAACTAAAAAGAGTTTTGGTGAAAAAAATTGGTCAAAGATGTTTCAATGTTCGGTGACCGCTGCCCGCGTTGCGGCAGGGGTTCCATGGTAACAGACAATTCCAGCGGCGAAATGTTTTGCGGCAACTGCGGTTTTGTCGTCAGTGAAAGGATTGAAGAGCTAGGGCCCGAATGGCGCGCATTTTCTAAGGAGGAACACGAAGACAGGAGCAGGGCAGGCATCCCTACATCTCTTGCCATGCACGACATGGGCCTTGCAACGATAATCGGACCTGTCGACAAAGATGCATCTGGCAAGCCGCTCTCCGCATCTATGAAAAGTACCATTGAGCGACTTAGGACCTGGGATAGCAGAAGCCAGGTTCACGAGCCAGTAGATCGAAACTTTCGCCAAGCATTCTCAGAGCTGGACAGGCTAAAGGACAAGCTCGCAGTAGGCGATGCTGTAATAGAGAAGGCAGCCTACGTATATAGAAAGGCGCTAGAGAAGGGGCTCGTCAGGGGCAGATCGATCTCGGCATTGGTGGCGGCGGCTCTTTACGCAGCGTGCCGGGACACAGAGACTCCAAGGACACTCAAAGACATTGCCAACGCGAGCAACATCAAGAAGAAGGATGTTGCAAGGTGCTACAGGCTCCTGATACGCGAGCTGGACCTAAAGATGCCGGTGGTTGACCCGGTGAAGTGTGTGGCCAGAATCGCCAGCAAGGCAGGCCTTTCGGAAAAAACCAAGCGCAAGGCACTTGAAATCCTAAAGAAGGCAGAAGAGGGCAAGATCTCGGCGGGCAAGGATCCTATGGGCCTTGCTGCGGCGGCGCTCTATGTTGCCTGTGTAATGAACGGGGAGAACAAGACACAAAAAGACGTTGCAGAAGCAGCGGGTGTCACAGAAGTAACGATCAGAAATCGCTACAAGGGCCTAAAGACTCATCTCAGGCTCTGAGCGATCCGACTAGCCTTTTTCTTTCTTCCATTAGAGTTTTTAGCGTCTCTCCCAGTTCCAGATTCTTGGCACTCGACTGGACGGGAGACTCGATTACTCCAAGGCATATGGCTATTTCAGAGTCTATAGACAGCAACCTATCCAGCTCTCTTTCCCTGACCACGCCATTAGGCGTAAGAACATCGGCGTAACCTCCATGCACTGCTGAAGGCAATCTTGACAGGATTTCAGAAATGACGCGGTCCTTCGCCGCAGGACCTGATCTGATTGCCACCACTCTAGCTTTGATGTTGTGGTGCGTCAGCCTTTCAAGGGCGTGCATCTCTACGTAACTCGACCTTCCAGTCGACATCCCCTTTTGCACAATTGAAGCGATCCTCACAGTCTCACCAAGCCGATTCTCCGTTCGCTTCTGTCGCCTCCGGGAATTGTTCTTGTGCAACAGTGGGAATTTCGTTCCGGCCGGCTTAAATGCCTTCGTATGAAACCAGAGAAACTGCAAGATCGATTCTAAAAGAACTACTGAACTTCTATCGATTCGTTGTTAAAGCCCATCTTTACCAGATAGCCTTTGACTTCATCTCTGTGGTCTCCCTGCAACATGATAAAGCCGTCCTTTGCAGTTCCACCGCACGCAAAGGTACTTTTTAGCTCCTTTACTATTCTCTGCATGTCTGAAAGTTTCGGGTTGATGCCTTCGATAAGAGTGGTTGTCTTTGAAAATCTTCTCGTTTCAAGGCGGACAACAATCCGTGCGTCTTCCTTTTCGAGTTCTCCGCAGGCGCAGAGATCATCGGGGAGACCGCATTTTTTACAGATAACCGCCATCGAGCAACAGATTTTTCACAATTCCTATTAATAAGTCTTTTACGGGCGCATAACACGAGACGGATCAGGCCAAAACAGAAAGAAAAATAGATTTGTTTCATTCATCAAAGCGCCGGATTTAAAGTGATTGTAGGAATTCGTCTTGATTTACACACATTAACTTAACTTGGAGCTAGAGATTTACTCGATCATTGAACGATGTGGAGAGAGCGACCTACAACAAACGAGAGAAAAACACTCGAAAGGAGGCCAATCGAATAGCCGAGAGAGCCGGAATCGAGCGTAAGTGGCTCAGAGGGATACGGGACAATATTGGGACGGAACTGGGTCATTTTTCTGTTATTAGGATGCGCTCATGCATAACGAATCCTTCAACATTAGCCAGTACGAAACGACCTGTAGAAACTTACATGCATGCTTAAGTATTATTACCCCGCCATGAGACCATCATGGGATGGCATTCTTCTAGTGAAATGAAGGCTCCGACAACATTGCGTCATCTTGTTGCACTCGGAACAGCTGTATTAGTACTTGCAATACCGTTATTTGGAGGATTTCAGTCGAGTGAAGCGACTTTTCCCGGGGAGAACGGCAAGATTGCTTTTGTAAATAATGATAAGATATATGTCATGAACCCGGATGGGAGCGGGCAGACGCAGATAACTCCATATCCCCTTGACCCTTTTAGTCTAGATAGCACTGAGTGGTCTCCCGGTGGCGACAAGTTGTTGTACGAACGCCACCTGACAGGTGAATCGGATGAAGTGGTGGTGATCAATCCTGATGGCAGCGGACAGTTATTCTTGGATCCGTCGGGTTTCGCGCTCTACGGCGATTGGTCTCCTGACGGTAGCAGGATCGCATTTACCAAGATGGAAATTTCAGATGAGATATTCTATCTCAGCGTCGTGAATGCAGACGGCACCGGACTTGAGCGGTTGGGTTTCGATTCATTTGGCGATTGGGATCCTGACTGGGACCCCGACGGGGAGAGAATCGTGTTCGAACGATGGACAGACAGTCCAAGGACCGACCTTTTCGTCATAGCTGCGGACGGTTCAGGGTTGGTTAGGCTTACGACAGAAGGTGGCAACGACCCTGTGTGGTCGCCTGACGGGACAAAGATTGCCTTTGCAAATAACGAGGAAATATACCTCATGAACCCAGATGGTAGTGACAAGACGCCGCTAACGAATAATGAATTCAGAGATAGCCGCCCTGCGTGGTCGCCTGACGGTACGAAAATTGCCTTCATAAGCGATAGGGATGGAAATGAGGAGATTTACACGATGAATAGAGACGGGAGCGGCGTCGATAGGCTGACTGACAACGAAGCAGACGACTTTGACTTTGCGTGGTCGCCTGATGGGACAAAGATAGCTTTCGCAAGTGGCGAAGGGGGCCAAATTCACGTAATGAATTCTGATGGGTCTAACTTGATGAACTTAACAGTATCAGGACACTCTCTGGACTGGCAGCCACTGCCCGCAGGGGTAGGAGATTGCAACGGAGAACCCGCTACTATCGTAGGTACGGACGACGCGGATGAAATTGAGGGCACTCCCGGCAGAGACGTGATAGACGCAAGAGCTGGAGACGATGTCATTCACGGCCTTGGCGGCGAGGACCTGATATGTGGAGGTTCAGGTGACGATCAAGTTCTCGGCAACAACGGCGATGACACGATCTTTGGCGACACCGGTAATGACATGCTGAACGGTGGTCCGGGCCGGGACAGACTAGAAGGAGACGAGGGAGACGACACTCTGTTTGGTGGCGATGACGATGACTGGCTTTCTGGAGGAACAACCGAGATCGGCAACGACATCATTTACGGCGGAAGTGGCAACGACCGGCTCTTTGGTGGTCACGGGAATGACACCCTGTTTGGGAATACTGGAAACGACTGGCTTGCAGCAGGGGCGCACGATGACTCCCTTTTCGGAGGCGACGGCTCTGACAGACTTGAAGGTGACTTTGGCAATGACAGGTTGTTTGGAGGAGACGCTGATGACACGATTGTGGGTGATGACGGTAACGACCTTTTGAGGGGCGGCGCGGGAGAGGATGATCTAAAAGGAGGCACCGGCGATGATGACATACAAGGTGACGCGGGCGCCGACTCGCTGGAGGGAGAGTCCGGAGACGATGTACTTGGCGGCGGATGGGGACCTGACACTATTTCCGGCGGTGATGGTGCAGACATCTTGAACGGTGGATCCGGCAATGATGATCTTGATGCCGTTGACGGGGTGGTGGACAACGACTCGGTAGACGGAGGTCTAGGTGACTCTGACAGCTGCACGAGCGATCCCGACACCGAGGTTAGCTGCGAGCTTTAGCAGATGGGGAAACCTCATGCCTTTCCCTCAAGTTTCAGAGTAATGCTCATAGCTCAAGCGACAAAATACTTCGTTTTAAATCTGCTGAATTTGAAATGGAAAATCCTTGCTAAACTATTCTTATCAAGGAGATCTAGAAAATGGCTGATGCTTGTGTGCGGTTATTGCCCAACACCAATCGTGATTCCGCGTCGATTCATAGTACAAAATACTCTGCCTCCGGGTGATGAACCACTAGCGCAGCCGTCGATTGGTCGGGTACTATCTGGCCGGACTCTGTCAAGTTCATCCCAGATTTTGTCGGGTCAAGTATCTCCCAGACCAGATGATGCTGCATGATATCCGGGCAGCTCGGATATCCCCAGCTGTAGCGCAGCCCTCGCTTCGGACCTATCTCCAGCTCGTCCCTTATCCTAGCGTTAACCCATTCCGCCATAGCTTCTGCTGTCTCAACGGCAAG
>DATBMW010000043.1:0-16299 GCA_036554645.1 Nitrososphaera sp. | reverse complement strand
GTCTATGCCATCTTGAATGCGAACGTGCCGATAAGAGATATATGGTGGAAAAACGGATTTTGATCATTGGCCAGAAAACGAAGAGAAGTGACCAAGTCTTCTGGTTCAAAAAAGATCGTGGCTTATGCCATGATGGGCATTCTGGCCGTTGCCGCTGTTTCGGTGGCGCTCTTTGCCAAAAGTACGCCGGCCGTAGATCCGGCTGAGGAACAAAAGATCAAAGCAATACGGGATTTCCAGTCCAGATTCTGCGGCTCAGGTGATCCGACGCGCTCTACCGCGTATGTAAGCGAGTTCCAGCTGCCCTCTGAATGTCAAATGCCACTGGCCGTAGAAGTTGATGGCAACCAGGTCTGGTATGTGTCAACAAAGGAGGGGATCCTGGGAAGCTACAACATTGCTGAGGGCAAGTTTGAAAAGGAAAATGAAATCCCTTCATGGCCAGCGCGGTCCAGCCCCACTTCATTCTCCATGTCCTGGGCAGCGAGAGCCGATGGCAATGGCAATATCTGGTTCACCGATGAAAGGCAAAAGGCACTGTGGAAGTTTAACAAGTCCGACCAGACCTTTGAGGTTTTTAGCGTTCCCGCTAACCTGCCAGCTGGCATCGATTTTGATTCCGATGGAAACATCTACTTTATCGGAGTGCAGTCCCGCTCGATCTTTGTCGGCGACGTTTCAAAGATGAAGAATGGCACTTCTGAAGGCATTACCGAGATCGCCATGCCGCTCGAAGGCTTCCCGGGCATTGACAGCAAGCTGATAACCACCGGATCGCTGGTTGTGGATAGGACAAACAACGACGTATGGCTCTCACTGCTCGCTTTCCAGCAAAAGGGGCAGCTATTCAAGTATGATCTGGATGCAGGCAGAGTCGAAACAATAGTTGATCTCCCCAGCGATCTTGCGTCACCGGTGGGGATGATCCTGGATGCATCAGGAAACCTATGGGTGACAGATCACGGCACAAGCATATTCTTCAAGTACGATAGCGCCAGTGGCGAAATAACAAAATTTGTCACGTCCATTGCCTCTCCCAGGATTTACGGCGGCACCACGCCGCCTAACGCGTACACCCTGCCCTACTGGATACAAATGAGCCCCGACGATGGAGCATTATGGTTTAACCAGCACACGGGCAACAAGATGGCAAGGTTTGACCCCGAGGAGCTGGTTCTGACGGAATACTGGATACCATCTCAGAACGGCAACTGGGCGGTCGGGTGCCTGGAAGGATCTACTACGTGCGGACTAGCCAACGGACTGCAGTTTTCATCAGGAGAGAATGGGCAGGTGTGGTTTACTGAATGGACGCAAAACAAGATTGGGCGCGTCGATGCAAAAAAGCAGGTGCCGATTTCTGTCAACGTCCCGCAGTCAGTGACGGTAGCACGGGGTGGCGTGGTAGAGATAAGAGTGGAAATGAATGGCTCACTTGACTTTGCAGGCACGATGATGGCTGCTAGTACGCTCACCACGACAGGTATGCTTGGAAACGCGGGAGGAATATTCAGTGAAGAGTCGGTTTCAATCTCCAGCGGCGGGTCAAAGACAATTTCATTCACCTTCTCTCCTTCAGAAGCCGTTTCTCAGGGTCAGTACGTGATAATGTTGGGTGCTGGCAATGATGACATTTCAGTGATGAAGGCTGTACGGGTCAATGTAGTGTAGATCAATTCGCTTAAATTTCCCTTGATGCAGAAAAGAGCCTGATGAATCCCTTGAAACTGATTCAATTCGGACCTTTTCCGCTTCGCATCGTCCTTGCGATAACATTTCTCGCGCACCGCGTTCCCAGCCTCTCTGATTTTGGGAGGGTTCAGGGGTTCGTTGGAAGTCTGGGGCTTCCTCCAGAGGCAGCTTTTGTTGTCGCAACATTAGAGATCGGCGGCGCCATCGCCATCCTGCTTGGCGTGCTCACGAGAATCACGGCTGCATTCTTTATCGTGCTAATGACATGCACGACCATCGTTGTGAAACTCGAGCGAGGATTTGTAGGAGGCTTTGAAGTCGATATCCTGCTCCTAACGATTGCGGCAAGTCTGATTATAACTGGGCCCGGAAGGATATCTGTGGAATGGGACGTTCTAAAGAGAGAGCTGTTTCCCAGGGGAAAAGAGCTGGTGCCATCACTGCAAAAAGCCTAGCGCGCGTTGAGTACCGTGACGCCTGGCATCACGTCTCCCGCCAGGTACCTGAGGGTAGCTCCTCCTCCGGTAGAAACATGACTGACTTCGTTTTCTGCCACGCCAGATCTCTTCATCGCTTCAAGAGTATCACCTCCTCCGATGAGGGTCTTTGATCCGCGCCAGAATGCAAGCGCCATGCTCTTTGCGATATTTATGGTGCCGTTCGAAAAGGCCCGTATCTCGAACATGCCCATCGGTCCATTCCAGAACACTGTGCCCCCTCCCTTGCCGCCGACCTCGGCAGAATATCTTTCTATGGTTTCGTTACCAATGTCATAGCCGGACATACCATCGGGGATGTCTCCTTTCACCATTGTCACTGATGTGTCAGTTGGGGAATGGGCGGCGATGTGATCAGATGGAAGCATTATCTTGTCGCCATAAGTCGAAAGCGCTTTGGTAGCCCAGGGGAGGCGCTCCTCATCGATAAGAGAATTGCCTGTCTTGAAGCCCTTCGCTTTGAGGAACGTATATGCCGCTGCCCCTCCTATCATGACCCTGTCGGCCTTTGGAACCAGGTGCTCAAGCGCTGCTATCTTGTCCTTTATTTTTACTCCTCCGACAACAATTGTGAACGGCTTGACCGGTTTATCCCTTATCATGGTAAGGTATTGCACCTCCTTGCTGAGATTAAAACCTGCCAGCCGCGTATCAAATAGCGTGGCTGCGCCGTAAGTCGAAGAGTGCTTTCTATGGGAGGTGCTGAAGGCGTCGTTGACATAAATGTCCGCAAGCGAAGCAAGCTTTTTGCTGAATTCCGGATCGTTTATCTCCTCCTCCTTGTGGAAGCGCAGATTCTCCAGCAGCAAGATGTCGCCGGCCTCCATCTTGGATATTTCGCCCTGGACTGCCGGGCCAACACAGTCGCCGACAAACCTGATCGCCGGCCTGAACTTGCCGACAATTTCGGAGAGCCGCTTTGCGACGGGCGCGAGTGAAAACTTGGCTTCGCGAGCTTCAGGTCGTCCCAGGTGAGATGCGAGTATCACCTTCGCTCCCCTGCTGGTGAGATATTCGATGGTTGGGAGTGTCATACGAATGCGATAATCCTCGCCAACTGTCCCGTTGTTTATGCTGACGTTAAAGTCGACCCTGACCAGTACGCGCTTGCGGTCAAAAAACGAATTGTCCAGATCCGAAATGGTCTGCAGACTAGATCAGGTTGCATAGAAATTGCAGGGCTTATTATGTCTAACAGACTGAACTACGGATATGGGGATGCAGTGGGGGGAGTAGCGTCTAGAATCCCAGCGACCCCGACTTCCAGAACTTGAGCCTCACATATACCAGTGCCAGCCCTGTGCCCGCTGCAAGGATGACCGGAGCAATAGGAAATTCTGGCACGACCACTATTGCAGTCTGGGCAGTGCCGCTCCGCGTGGTATCAAAAGGCGGATTCAGTCCGAGCCCAATGATCGTGACCTCAAGATTGAAGTTGCCGGTTTCATCAAAAGTTACGGTATGTATATCGCCACCCGAGTGGGTGTGTAGGCCGGGGGCGGATTCGATTACCTGTCCGCTTTCATCAGCGATTTCAAAGTCGTGATTTATGTGCGTTAGCGGCTCGTCTGTCAGAGCATCACGATAGTCGACGACAAAAGTTACCTCCTGACCAGGTTCTATTTCCTGGGGGCCCACCTCACGATAACGTTTACGGAGCCATTGTCTGTCTTTAGCGTCAATGGAGACATTTCTTCTGATTCCTGAGCAGCTACTGGTTGTAATGCGAAGACATTACCGCTCGCAAGTATTCCTGAAAAGATAGCGGACGAGACTGTTAGGATTGCCAGTGTAGTCGTGCTGCTCGTCATCTTGTTGCGTATACGTGCGCGTTGCTTATATCATTTCTGAAAAGCCAACGCCACGTGCTCGCGGCCCGTAGTATGCCTTGTCAAGCGAATTGCCTGCTCGTCGGACTTTTGCGTTTGTCTTTTACAGCGATAACAATTCGTACGTGATCGCCTCTACAAGCTCCGTGTGGTCGTACTGCCTGGGATTGGCCACAACGCCCAGTATCTTTAGCGGGTCCGATGCGATCTTGAACAAAAAGACATCATAGGTTTCATGGTGGATCATTACGTACCGCACCTTTCCAAAAAAGTCCTCATTGGCCGAAGGTTCGTTGATCATGATATAGGACTGCTTCAGCATATGCCTGAGCCTGTCCCGATCTTCGGGCAGCTGAAATGTCTCGTTTGTCTTGTAAACCAGGTGCTCTTCGTCTACGATCAAGCCGGCAGCAGCGATCCCCTTGCTGATGCCAAAAACCCGGTTGCATAACACTCCGTATCTGTCGTCGTCCATCTATACCGATAGGTCGCTACAAGTTAAAAAAGACAACCAAACCTGCAAGCCGTAATGGCGGTAAGACTAATAAAACAACCTCTGCGGATCAGGTGTGTGAGCGGCTTTATTCCGAAAAAAGTACTTGGCAAATTCATGCACATCAATAACGAGCCTTTGAAAAGGCCGACTGGCAAATCGCTGGTCTTTTTCATGGGCGCGGGATTCTGTCCCTATTGCGCTGCTGAGCGCTGGGCGATAATCACCGCGCTTGCCAAGTTCGGCACCTGGGAGGGAATCATTGAAGACTCTAGTGCCGGCCACGACGAAAAGTACCTTAACATTCCAACGCTGAGCTTTGCCAAGGCAGGATATGACAGCAAATCAGTAGAGTTTATCGGCCGCGAAACTGCCGACAGGAATTTTGAACCACTACAAGAACTGAAAGAGGAGGATTACCAAATTCTCGACACGTTCAACCCTGATCAGATAATACCGTTCCTTCTTATCGACGGACAGTTCATGCAGGTGGGTTCAGGTTATTCACCGAAGCTCTTGGAGGGTCTGGATCATGCAAAGGTCAGGGCAGCGCTAGCGGACGCAAACTCTGAAGTGGGCAAAGCGATAAACGCTGAAGCTAACAACATTGCCGCCATGATTTGCAAGAGTATTGGCGGAAAAGCAGAGGTTTGCAGTTCTGATAGCGTCAGGGCGCTGATAGCAAAGATCTAGTCGTCCGTTGCAACCACTTGTTCTCTTAACGTGGTTATCCTTACGTCAGTCGGGCAACCCAGCTTGCTGGATGCAACTTTGAACCCGTCCTTTGCAAGAGGAAGGTTGGCGGCTGTAACAAAGGCTTCAAGAAGGACCTGCCCTGGCTTGACCCTAGCAGCGAGGCCCGTGGCCTTGCCAAATGCCCTTCTCATCCCTTCCTGGAGACGGTCGGCTCCTGCGGTGGCAATCATCTTGTTTTCCCTCAGTACCACATGGGGATAGACCTTTAGCATGGAGAAGAAACTCATCTCGCCTGCAGCGGCCATCCTCTTGTTGGCAGCCAACCTTGCAGCCTCTAATGCATTGTGTCTTATTTGGATCTTTTCAGTAGCCAGTAGCTCTACCTTGTAATCATAATTGGTGCCTGCCTGGCCAGACGAAAACCTGGCAATTTTTATCTGCGGCTTGCCCTTGATGTACTCACGTCGGACATATGGCATGCCGCGCGTTTCACGATAATTAACTCCCTTCATTTTGATACACTAAGATTGAATGCTTAAATGTGGAAGTTTGCTGTGATTTATTCGTTATGTCATCTTCTCCTCCGGCGCAGCCATTTACCGATCCAAGGGCAGCCGAGGAGTCAGCTTCCGTTGTGGAAGCCAGGATCGGAACCGGAAGACATATCATCGTTGACGATACAAAGTTTCAGGACGAACTCCGCACGCGGGGCTTTGGGGAAAAAGAGGATACGCAGTACGTGCTGAAGCCTTACGAGGCGCTTTATTTGCTGCAGACAAAAAGACTCGTCCTTGACGGCAGACCGAACATGACTTTTGATTCGCTCTTTGAAATCCTGTCAAAGCACGACAAGAACCTGATGACAAAATTCCTGGTCTATCGCGACCTGCGCAGCAGGGGCTATGTTTCAAAGGAGGGCTTTGGGTTTGGAAACGACTTTAGGGTGTATGAGCGTGGCGAGTGGGAAAAGAAGCCTGCAAAGTATGTGGTATTTGGGATAAACGAAGGCACAAACCTGGCGGCAAAAGACCTGGCGCGGGCCGTAGAGCAGATAGAGAAGATGGGCAAGGAGGCGGTGATAGCGGTGATCGAGAGGAGGGGTGAAGTGATATACTACAAGGCATCAAAGATGCGATTCATAGACAACAAGCATGCCGCCAAAAACAATGCATAAAAACCTGAGCGACTGAAAACTACCAGTTGACCTTCAAGGAGATCTACTGCTCGGACTGCAAGACTGTCTTGGCGCGATATTCTACAAAGTATTTCTCCGACGGAGACATCAATGAGCTGATGCGCCTGCATTATTCCTCACATATCAAGAGCGGCCATTCCATGGGAACTAGAATCTCGGAATAGCTGTAAACGATTTATAATCCCGCAAGAATCTACGAACATGCATAGTCGCGGCCTTTGCGAGAAGATCATTAAACTTGATCGCAACATACGCTTTGTCGGAATTGTAAATGGCAGGGGTGAGGTCATAGAGGGCGGCTTCCAGCAAGGAGTCCAGCCACTCTTGGACGGGACTGATGAGCAGCAGATGTATATACAATCACTGTCAAACATGACGGCACTACAGCAATATGGCGACAGGCTTGGCAGGGTCCGCTATAGCATTACCGAACATGAGAAAGTAACGTTGCTGACTTTTCCATTGAACGACGGAATTCTGTGCCTTTCTACATCCTCAAAAACTGATCCCGTAAAGATCCGAGACAAGGTAATCAGGGCGATAAAGAGCAAGCCTCGCACGTCGCCAAAATCAAATAAGCGTGCGAAATAGGGCAAAGGGTTAAATTGAATCGGTGGCAGACTAGCAATAGTAGCAGGCTTGGGTAAAAGGTTCTGCGAGAGCTGTTTTTACCGTGGAGAAGACAGTGAATTCATGGAAGCGGCAGACTTTTGCATGGATTGCATGGGCGTCCATTCCGCATGCCCGCGTTGCAAGGCCGGCTTCCACAGCGTCCATGTCATAGAATAGTTTTTCTTATCCTTCGATCGGTGATATGCTAGGCTGCAGGGTGATGACGAAGTGAACAGTCCCCCTATTATCTGCGAATGCAGAGAAAATGAAGAGAAACTACCGGACTGCCGAATCCTGCGGCGACTTGACGTTCATGAACGTTAAAGTGCTCCGGCCGGGATTTGAACCCGGGATCTCCGCCTTGAGAGGGCGAAATGCTTAACCGGACTACACCACCGGAGCCCTTTCAAACTCGATAATCCACCAAATTTAAACGCAACTTTGAGATCACAGACAGGAAGAAAATGAAAGATATGGCACTTCGCTGCTCAAAGGCATGTGTTGTAAGCCATAGCTACAAAAATTTTTATCGCCTTGCCGCCAATAGAAAGCGCACGTGGGAATTCCCGAGAAGATAAAAGAGATTCAGGACCAGATACACAAGACCCAGATAAACAAGGCCACTGAATTTCATGTTGGACTGCTCAAGGCCAAGATCGCGCGCCTCAAGCGGGAGCAAGAGGAAAACCTCCACGGCAGAACGGTGCATTCGGGTGGAGAGAACATTGGATTTGACGTAAAGAAAGCCGGCGACGCGACAATAGTTTTCATTGGGCTACCGAGTGTGGGAAAATCCACTCTTTTGAACAAACTCACCAACGCGAAATCAAAGATAGCCGCATATCACTTCACCACCCTCACTGCTGTTCCAGGCATGATGGACTACAGGGGGGCTCGCATCCAGGTTCTGGACCTTCCCGGCATAATAGAGGGCGCATCGGGCGGGAAGGGGTTTGGAAAGCGCGTTCTTTCAGTGGCGAGAAATTCCGACCTTGTTCTAATAGTTCTCGACGTATTTCAGCCTCACCATCTGGAGATTCTAAAGAAAGAACTTTCCGAAGCTGGCATCAAGGTGGACCAAAAGCCTCCCGACGTGGTCATAGAAAAGACATCAACCGGGGGAGTGTCGGTGAATGCTCAAGTCCCGATCAAAGTATCGGAACGACTTGTCAAGGAAATAGCGAGACTGTACGGCATACATAATGGCAGAATCATTATCCGAGAGCCCAACCTCACGGATGAGCAACTGATCGATGTCCTAAACGGCAATCGGGTTTACGTGCCATCACTTGCGGTGCTCAACAAGATCGATCTGGTGAACAAGGGCTTTATCCAGGAAGTGCAGGCAAAAATTGGGAATAACTTTATCCCTATATCTGCAGACGCGAACATTAACGTCGACGCATTAAAGGAAGCGATGTATCAGAGGCTCGACTTTATACGGGTATACATGCGTCCCAAAGGAGGCGAGACTGACTACAAGGAACCCATGATAATGAAGAATGGTTCGACAATTCAAGATGTTTGCAACAAGATTCATCGCAACATGGCCAAGAACTTTCGCTACGGCATGGTCTGGGGAAAGAGCGCAAAATTTGCAGGCCAAAAGGTGGGGCTTGACCATCGGCTTGTCGACGAGGACGTACTTACTGTAGTCAAGGTTGCCGGCGCCATCTGATGTAAGTACTTTTTCAGTGAAGTGAAAGCCGATCTCACTGGGCGATTATGATTCCGCGCATCTCTGGATGATATGAGCAGAAATACTCGTATGTCCCTTCGTGATACGCTAGGACGGCCGCGTTAAAGTGCTGCTCTGGCCGCAGCGGCGCGGTATTTATGTTCAGAATATCGCGAGGTTCGTCCTGTATTATCAGGTCATGGGTAACCACATCCTTGTTGAGCACTACCAGTTTCTTTGGAACATTTAATGAAACTCTGATGTCGGGATTGGTGCCATTGAACGCTCCGTTCTGCGCTACCAAAAGAATCCCTTCAACATTGACCGGTTCCTGTTGAGCGGGATTAAGAAGATTGCCAATGCCCCACAGGGCTCCAACAGTGACGAACAAAATCGCGACTATGGCAATAATGTTATTGCGCATCTGAAACCAAATACTGTTCGATCACCTAAAATCCTTTGGAATGCATGAATCGTCATATAGATAAATGGACAACCGATTCAACTTGCCTTCCAGCTGTGACGCGCAAGCAGGCTTGATAAAACAAAGCACAGTCTAAAGCGTCGCGTAGAATGATTGAATAAAAAAGAGAGATCACTGCGAACGTTTGTCAGAACGCAGTAACTCAGCTAGCTGGTGTTTCTGTTGGTGCGGATGCCGATCCGTCTACGACCTCGGCTGTTGCAAATCTTGGACCGACCTGGCTGATTCGGATCTTTGCGTTCTGACCTACCTTGCCGTCCTTTACAAAGATTACAAATCCTTGTATCCTTGCAATTCCGTCGCCTTTGCGGCTGATTTCCGTGATTTGTACGTCGTATTCCTTGCCAGTTTCAACTGGTTTTGGACCAAAGTTGTCGTTTCTTCTTCCGTAACTCATACGTACCCGCAAATGAATCCCGAACCATATATAAACTAAATTCTGCCTTGCCCTAGGCCAGTGCAATGATACAGACCAGCGTTCTCACGGGGTAGGAATAGCGATTGTCGAGATACCCAGTTCGGAGGATGCTTTTCGCTGTCTGGAGCTAAAGCATTGCATACATATTCCATCATAAAACCTCTCATCATGTCTGGTTTCTTCGTCATATAGGCAGCCGCAGTTCGTGCATTGATGGAGATGTTGCAACGAGGTAGCACACGCGATGTTTCCTTTACGACTTTTGGCGAATTTTGATTGACAGGAAAGAGAAGGAGGCTTAGCCTTCTCGCTTCTCTGCAGGGGACAATAGATTCTAGAGTTCCGCGTGCGGTGATTGCCTGCCGCTGCAGAGCTCATGAGCCGATCCGCAAGCCATCATTGCAGATCGAGCGGAGGCATTCAATGGCCGAGAGAATAGCCAGGTAGCTGGTCTTTGGATTACCCGGGCTCGGAACGTTGTTCACAGAGAGTCGCATTTCACCAAATGACCCCGATGCAAGGATCTCATGCTGATTGGTCGTGACACTCGGATCGGCCACTATCTTTACCCGGGTCTTTTCTGCTCCGATTCCTGCAAGACTCAGAACAGCCGCAACATTGACATTCGCAGGGAACGCCCTTACAGCTTCGGCCGCCGAACCTTCATAAATCACCGTTCTAGACGCAATGCTTTCGCACTTTATGGTACTGGTATTGAAAAAGGGGGCACCTGCCAGGGCTTTCGGGTTCTTGGTCGTCGTAAGCGTGATCGATTCGATCAGATGTTTGACGCTCCTGACTGCATCTATTCCGGCAATCGCACCGGTGGGGACATAGATCCTGCGTCGTTTTTTCGAGGCAAGATCGAGCAGGCTGGCGAGAAAAGTCTCCTCCGCCAGTGCACCCGCGCTCATTATCATCAGGTCTTTTCCCGCATCCAGAATGTCCCTGCCGAAGGTCCTGACGGCGTCCTGCGATGCAGCCTCGACCACGAGATCCATATCTGAATCTATGAACTGGCCAAAATCTGCATAGACCACCGGATTGCTCATAGTTTTTGATTTCAAAGATTGCGCGCTTGCCTCAACGACGTCGAAAAGCGAGTTCAAGGAGGCATTGGCCACCTTACCAGAGTCGACTGCCAGCGCCAGCTGGCTTCCTATTGTACCACAGCCGACAAGACCTACCCTCTTGCTTGACATCAAGTTTGAAAAGTATCGGGCGAGATTTTTACTTACCTTCTGCCCCTGCGCTCAGGCTTTTTCTGACCTGGCAGTCGCTTCTTTTCGAAGCGCTTTACGAAATTATCCTTGTTGCGGAGCTTTGCTATCGGGCTCAGCCTCGGTTTTCCCTGAATTTTTGGCGTCTGCCCTCTAACCTTGCCGGCCTTTGTAAGAGATCCGTGTGTTGGCATTACTTCTCTTTCAAAAGTTTGTGCACCAGTTTATTTATTTGTATGCATAATCAACGATTCCGAACCTGCACGATTTGTGGCAAGTATTGCCTGCATTCTTTGCTCAAAGGGCAGCGATCTCCTAGATTATACTACTTTAAATGTATAGCATGTAGATCACTTACTGTTTATCACTATCATGACGATGATGCATCTTGACTACAAGAGAGAAGTCCTTGCGCTAAAGAAGCAGAGAAACGCCGTTATTCTTGCGCACAATTACCAGCTGCCCGAAGTTCAGGACGTGGCCGACTTTATAGGGGACTCTCTGGCACTTTCAAAAAATGCTGCTGCCACTGAAGCAGACACCATAGTATTTTGCGGGGTCCACTTTATGGCGGAAACCGCATCGATAATCTGCCCTGACAAAAAGGTATTGATACCAGACTTGGAAGCGGGCTGTTCGCTGGCTTCGACTATAAACGCTGGCGAATTGCAGGCGTGGAAGGATGAGCACCCTGACGCGGTGGTAGTCAGCTATGTCAATACTACTGCCGATGTAAAGGCACTGTCTGACTATTGCTGTACATCCTCCAACGCGATAAAAGTGGTAAACAGCATCCCAAAGGACAGGGAGGTACTGTTCCTTCCGGACTTGTTCCTAGGTTCGTACGTCGCAGAGATGACAAAGAGAAAAAACATGTACATATGGCCCGGCGAATGCCATGTGCATGCCGGCATCAAGGCAGAGGACATCAACAAGATGCTTGCAACGTTCAAAAACGCTGACTTTCTTGTGCACCCGGAGTGCAGCTGCACATCCTCGACCATGTACCACATGGCAAAGGGCGACCTTGCAAAGACGGGACACATTCTATCGACAGAGGGCATGATGAAGCACGCAAGGTCATCTAGTGCCGAGCAGTTCGTCGTTGCCACTGAGACAGGCATACTGTATAGAATGAAGAAAGAGAACCCGGAGAAGGAGTTCATACCTATAAAGAACGATGCCGTCTGCAAGTACATGAAAAAGATAGATCTGGAAAAAGTGCACAACTCGCTTGCGCGCCATGTCTACGAAGTAAAGGTGCCAAAGCGCACTGCTGACAGGGCAAGGATCGCTATCGATCGCATGCTGTCAATTTCTTAATCTCGCGTGATTTCCAGGCTGAAATCCACCGCTCTTGGCGAGTGGGTGAGGCTGCCAAGCGAAATAAAGTCGGGCCTTGCCCCGGCATAGTTCCGGATATTTTTGGAGTTCACCCCGCCGGATATCTCTATCTTTACATTCTGGCTCAATCCCAGTTTTTCCAGAGTTCTAATCGTCTTCTTTGCCTGCGCGGGAGTAAAGTTGTCAAGCATCACGATGTCTGCTCCCGCAGAGGCCGCCTCGATCGCTTCCTTCCCATTCCTTGCTTCGCACTCGATCCGCAAGCCGTTCTTTCTTGCCGCTTTGACACACCTTGTGGCCGGACCTGCCAAAGCAATGTGGTTGTCCTTTATCAGGATCATGTCGTCAAGCCGCATCCTGTGCGCGCCTCCTCCACCCAGTACAACCGCCTTCTTGTCAAAGTATCGAAGCCCTGGTGCGGTCTTGCGCGTTGCAAGTATCCTTGCTCCCTTTGCCATTCTGACAAGGCGCCTGGTTTCAGTCGAGATGCCGCTCATCCTCATCATCAGGTTCAGCGCCGTGCGCTCTGCCTTCAAGATGCCCCGGCCGCTGCCAGACACCTTCATGACAACCTTGCCCTTCCTGATGGTTGAACCGTCATCGACCTGACGTTTAGCCGAACATCCGCAGAGCTCAAAGACCAGAGCCGCCTCCTCCAGGCCCGAAACGACCGCAGGAGTGGCCGACTTGCAGACTATTTCAGCCGCAGCGCGAGCGCCTGCAGGGATAATGCTTTCACTTGTAACGTCGCCTGAGCCGACATCTTCCTGCAAGAAACTCTCGAGCATCTGTCGAACTTGCAGAGTCGTTTGCAGGTCCTGCGACAACTAGGTTACCTTTAGTGCGTATTTGTTTGCGGCCGTGATGTCCAGCGTCTTGGCCACCAAAGACCTGGCAGGGTCGAAAACCAGGATAATGCCAGACCAGTCAGGGCTCAGATCGGTTGACTTGCAGTTTGGACACACCTTCCCCATAGTTATCGTCTTGCACTTGCGGCAAGCCTTCTCCTTTGCCAACTATTTCGCGCCTCCGCCCTTTTTCTCCTTGGGAGCTGCCTGCGCGGCCTGCTGTCCTCCCGATTTAGCCTTCTTGATTTCTTCTGCAATCCATTCCACAGCTCCCAGGAAAGGTTGCCTGCACGTAATTCCTATCTTGCCCATTCCCGCCCCTTTCCCAAGGCTCACCGCTGTGATTCTGGCTCTAAGCTTTGAACCTATCTTTAGGGACCTTGCCGTCTGGTTGGCTACAATTACGCCCTGCTTGACGTCGCTTTTCAGGTAGTCGTCGGTTATTTGCGACAGGTGGAGCAGCGCGTCCGTCGGGCCTATCCTTACAAACGCGCCAAAGTCCGTAATCTCGACGACCTCTCCTTCCACTATCTCTTGCAACTTGGGATAGAATGTCAGCGCCTTGAACGTGACCTTGTGGTAGGTTGCCCCGTCGCCGGCGACGAGTTTGCCGACAGAGCTCGTGTCTGCGTCAGTAATCATTATCACATAGCCAACGTCTGGGCTGATCATGCTTTCGTATTTTTCCTTGAGTATCTGAATGGCGGCATCTTTCAGGGAATGGGTCAGCCGATTTGGTGGAATTCTGACAACGTCGCTCATGTGCACTATGGCAAACATAATGCTTAACACGCACTCTTCATGGAGGGGTCATTATGAACTTTTGCTTTATAAGCACCATCACGATCGACGATGGCTTTTGCCGGCCGGTTCAAAGCGGTTTCATCCTGTCCATAGCAAGCGAGCGACGGCGAGCAAAGAGCCAGCGAAATGAGCCGTGCCATTTAACTACACCCCCACAAAAAAGAAAGTGCGTGCCAGCCGTAACCCTCAAGAAACACTTGTGCGTTCATGACGATTTGAACCCATTGCGCGTATCAATATTTAGGCTATCTTTGTAGTTTTTTCTTCTGCCTTAAAGTTGATCTTTCGATGCGTGCCGTCACAAAGCGGTTTGTTGCTTGAACCGCCACAGCGACACAATGCTACCGTTACTTTGCCGTCTACAACTATTAGGTTCGGGCCGTCTCTGCTAGACTTGATTTCAACGTTTACCATGCAGATAGTTACTCGCTGTCTATTATTTACATTAGCTCTTGCCCGCTGTAGCCAGTACTGTGCCGCTATGACAGAAAAGCTTTGCCAACAATCTCAACCACACTCGAAAAAATAGCGCGTGCCAGCCGTAACCCTCCTTCTGTTCTAAGCGGGATTCCGCTGAGCAGCCAACCTGAGCAAGTGCAGGACCATAAGCTCTGTTTGGCCTTGCTCCACCCGGGTCGGCAGTTTCATTCCAGTATCAGAAACCTCAGGCTATTCGCCATCACCGTATCGCCCTGACTGGATTTCTTTTCTGTTCCGTGGCCAGCCGTCTCCGGCTAATTATCGCTAATTCGGGTGCCTGCAGTGAGGGAGGAGTTTCCTCTCTTTCGAGTGACCCGCTCACTGGCTCGCAGGAACCAGTTGCGCGCATTTGTTATTTAACCTAGCTGGGGAAAGTACTCTCGTTCGATAATTGCCAGCTGCTCTGCGGTCTCGGCAGCAGAATACTCCTGCAGCAGGTCTAAATTTAGGTCCAGAAACGTGTGCCCCCACTTGAACTTGTTCATTATTTCTACTGCGATGTCACGCTCGCCCAGTATGAATAGCGCGCCGGCCAGAGCCTCTGCGCTTGACAGCTTGCCCAGCTTTGAATAGTTCACAGGATTTGCAGCCAGCAGCGCCGGCATCCGCCTTCCGATTCCCCTGGCGACCATACGCTGCTGTTTGAGGACATCGTCGGCCTTTTCCCACGAACAATCGATCGCGCAGACGGAATCCGCCAACCGCGAGTCGTTCTTTATGACCGGCAGGCCTGAAAAGGGATTGAGCACGATAGTGCTCCTGCCAATGAACCTTACCTGCTCGGCAAGGCGGAACTTTACCAGTTTTGCTGCCGTGCACTTGAATGGGTCGTCCTGCCTCAGCATCAGCACCAGAGGCTTCAATGAATACTCCAAGAGATCCAGATCATTAAAGTTTTTATTCGATTCGGCTTCAGCTTTCCAGCGTGCCGCCAGCCATCTCTAGTCTCAGATTTCCGTTTCAGCTAAAAAAAGACCAGGTAGAGGCGGCCGAGGCCTGGATTCAGAACGGGTGTCGCGGCTCTGTCATATTCAGCACCGGCACGGGAAAGACAGAAATTGCTTTTGAATGCGCAAGGAGGGCCGCGCTGGCGTCTGGCAGGGACCATTTCATGGTCCTGTATCTGGTACCGAGAATAGTCCTGATAGAGCAGAACGTAATGCGCCTGCGCAGCTATGCTGTTCCGGAGGAACACATAGGAGTCTACTACGGAGAGCGAAAGGACGTCAGAGAAATCACGATCAGCACCTACCAGAGCGCAATCAATGATTTTCAGCTGATAAAGAATGCCGACATGGTGGTCCTGGACGAGGTCCACCTTGCAAGCGAGTCGGCAGTAGAGTATGATAGAATATTTGACGTCATTGTCGAAGATCCCAAAAAGGCTATCCTTGGGCTGACCGCAACGATAAATGAAAAAGATCCGAAATATCATACGATCCTTACTGTCGCGCCGCCGGTAAAAAAATACATGATAAGAGATGCCGTCAGCGACGGCAGGCTGGCACAGCCGGTAGTATTACCGGTTGAAGTGGACTTTACTGCTGAAGAGAGAAAGACCTATGACGAGGCGAGCGGGAGCATAAAGGAAATTTCAAGAAAGTTGCAGGCCTACGATCCTGCGAGAATGACCAGGATTCTGATGCGCGGCGGAGCAAGGGCCGCGCTTGCCAAGACGTGGTTCGCCCACGTCCGTAAGAGGAAGGAGCTGCTCAGCAGCACCCGTCAAAAGCTGGCAAAGACAGTCGAACTGGTCAGGACGCATCCGGGCGAGCGGATAATGATCTTTAGCGAAACCATAGACTCTATCCAGCAGCTAAAGGCCCTTCTGGAAGAATCCGGGCTAGCTGCCGAGACTATACATAATGGGGTGAAGGCCAGGGAACGCAAAGAGATCCTGGCAAGCTGGGGCCGCGACTATTTTCCGCTGCTCTCTGTCCACACGCTTGAAATAGGCTACGACGTGCCGGTCGTCGGAATCGCCATCATTATCGCAAGCACTTCCAACA
>DATBMW010000027.1:0-5045 GCA_036554645.1 Nitrososphaera sp. | reverse complement strand
GAGTACGAGACGGCGATTGCAAAGCAGTCTGTGGCAAAGGTCGGTGGGCTCGTCGATGCGTACATGATCATGCAGGTAATCGCGCTCAGCATGTACGTCGTGGTCGTTGCACTGGGTTCAACATCCTCTTCAAGCGCGACTGGCGACATTCTCCCCGCTTCACTGTCATCGCCAGTGTTTTCATACTTTCTAGTTTTCGTTATCCTCCCAGGAATATCCATGGTGATACTTTATGCTCTTGACAAGACACTTTCCTCGTCCATCATCGGGATAAGTTCCCTGATGATGAAGGGACTCATATTTTCCCTGGCATCGCTTGTTGCTTTTGCAGTGTTGACAGGAACCGGGATACTGGGCCAGATAATAGACCCGGCGTACGCGTTTCCGATATTCATAATGGCTGCATCTGCATATCCTGCCTACAAGTCAAAAAAGCTGGAGAAAAACATGAGAAGCATGGAAAACGAACTTCCGAGCTACCTACGAGATGTTGCAGAGTCCAGAAAGGCTGGGCTTTCGCCGGAGAAATGCATCATTTACGCTTCAGAAAGGCTCCGTGATCCGGTTTTTGCCCGCGTGGTAAAGAACTTTGCAAGCCAGCTGGAGTGGGGTGTTCCACTACGCAAGGTCTACGAAAACCTGAGCGCATCGATCAAGTCCTTTGCGGCACTCATTCACTTCAGGATCCTTATTGAAGCCATAGAGAGCGGAGGAGGCTATTCGACTTCGCTTGAAATCCTGGCTCAGTCCAGCGAATCCGCCTACAACGTTGAGCAGGAAAAACAGAGCCTGCTCAGGCCCTACGTCATGATAGCATACATGGTAACCGCCATGACTTCGGTAACTACACTCATGGTGGCGCAGACTTTTGAAGATGTCACAGCTGGAATCTTTTCCAATTCGGAAGAGGCTCCCCCGCCACCACCACCGCAGGACGGTCCTCTTTCCTCAAACCAGCTCTTTGCGATTGGTATATCTGCCCAGTCGTGGATGACTGGCTTTTTGATAGGCAAGATATCGACAGGATCCTTTGGCACGGGATTTAGGCATTCGATAATACTGCTGCTCATCTCGACCATGGCGATAGTGATGACACAGGAACTGAACCTCAGCCCATCGATCCTTCTGAGGCCACAGTCTTCGGCCGCTTCGTAGGAAGAGTCAGACCTTCGTGCGCATGGATGGGTGTGGATCACAAAGCCACTTGATCGAGGTTTGTAGTACGCCGCTACATGCTAACCAATAACATGAGGCGCCACCTCAATCTCAATTTAGAGTATGGAGTCAGCCAAGATTACCGAAGTGTTTGGCGCGATATCAGACGATTCGTCGCTAGAACTCTTCAAGATAATTGCAGGTAGCAACGGTGCCAACAGCGATCTTCTCCGGAGCAAGATGACGCTTACCCGAAAGCAGTATTATTCCCGGCTCTACCGATTGTCCCGATGTGGCCTGATAAAAAGGAGGGACAACAACTACTTCCTGACCGCATTTGGAAAGGTGCTTCACGACGCACAGGCAACGATAGAAAACGCGCTGAGCAACTACTGGAGAATCAAAGTGGTTGATACACTAGATGTAGCAGATGGCGTACCCGCAGAAGAGCAGAAGAGGCTCCTGGAAACTCTGATCAAAGACCAAGAGATCAAGAGCATCCTGATGAAGTGATATAATATCTCTGCTGTGTAAATTTAGTTAAAACTTTTCTCAGCTTGAGAGTGTGTGAAGGGTCATCACTTACAAATACTATTCTTTTGGAGAGATAAATCAATCTCGTAAATGGTAGTTGACTCGTTAGGTAACCTGAATCAGGTTATCGACACCATCTTTCGCTCATACGAAGACGTTTCCTACCTTGCCGTTGTCGACGAAAAGCTAAAGGTGATAGCTCAAAAAGGCTTCATAGAACTTCACCCGTCGAAACTGCACATTCTCCACGTCCAGGCAGCGCTTCTTGTAAACATGTCTTCCGTCTGGTCAGAGTCGTTTGGAGAGCTGGACTACATATGCGCCTCATTTGATTCTAAATCAGAGATCATTGCGATGCGGCTTCCAGGAAAAATGCAGGTGGCTGCAGTCCTTTCGTCCGTGCACAAGAAAAATCTTGAAGGCGTAAGGATGGGTATTATCGAACAGTTCAGGTCTATCAGGGTCGCTTCCTAGATTCGCTGGCGCGGAGCATCTTGAAGTGTTTGTGGATAAGCGATCCGTACTGTAACGCCTTTTTTGGTTTCGTCGCTGATTCCCTGGGAACCCCGATTTCCAGAGCGATTTCCCTGAGAATGTGTTTCCTTGTCATGTCATCCGGACCCTTTATCTTTCTGCCGAGGGGGATCGTTTTTGCAAATCGGACAAACTTTTCAGACAGAAAGGGCTGCCTTACCTCCACTCCATATTGCTTGGCAATGCTGGAAATCTCGGCTACAAGCTCTTGCTCGTTTGTGATCTTTTCTTCCATCAGTTTCATCAGCGCGGTCTCTCCTTTGTCATACGCAACGCGGTATGCGTTGTAGCCGCAGAAAAGTTCATCGCAGCCGTTTGCGGAAAGAACAACATCCAGTCCTTCCTCCCTTGAAACCTTTGCAATGTACAGATATGCTACGCCGTTTTCCAGATGGGAAGTGTTGCGACATCCTGTCATTTCCTGAACAGTCTTTAGTTTGCCTTGAAAGTCATCAATCGTTATTTCGTAAACCCGTTGCTTCATCTCCATCTTTGTCGCTATCGTACTTGAAAATTGGATATCGTGCGAGCGTCGAAAACCTACGGTTATCAGGGTGAGCTCTTTGCCAAGACCCTGACAGATTCTCGCAAGAAGCGAGCTGTCGACTCCACCAGAGAAAGCTACTCCGACCGTGGCCTCCGGGGCTGCTTCCGACACTGCCTCATAAAGTGCGTTTCTAAGAGACTGGAGCAACACGCAATGAATCGCAGCGCCCGGATAAATGCAAATCTCCGAAGATGAACTACAATTTATATATGATCTTGCTCAAATTGCTGCATCAATAAAATGCCCACCGAAAGAGTCGTTCTTGATAGCGACCTTCGATACATTGATCCACGAGGCAACCTCGTCCGCACCAGAACCGAATTCTCGCTAGCCCAAACGCTGTCATTTGTAGGACAGTCCTACGAGTACGACGTAGAGATAGATCTGACAGGAGGCAAGTCTGCCAGGATAGACTTCAGGGTTGGTTCGAACAAGTACATTGAAGTGATCGATTCTGACAATGATGCGGACAAGTTCAGGAAGGTTCGGGAGGAGAGACCAGATCTCGACATTATCGCGGTGGGCCGTTCAAAGTATGCAAGCAGGATAAGTGAAATGGAATCGGTGTTCTTTTACGATGGGCCTGACCAGATGCAGACCGGCTCGATCTTTATAGAGGACCCGTCGCTGGCATTTGACTACGCGCATATTCTTCCACTGGTTGAGAAATGCTCTGTCCTGCATGGCCATACCTCTACGGTCATGGTGGAGATAATCGGCAGCATGAAAAACAACCTGGTGATAGACTTTGGGGATGCCAAAAGAATAATCAAGGAAACACTTGGCGCGATTGACCACAAATTCTTTATCAACAGGAAATACCTGCAAAAGGACGACGACCTTCATTACCACGTTGGCTTCGAGGGCCCTAAAGGATACTTTAACTTGCAATTGCCCACGTCGACAACCTATCTTCTTTCGGGCGAGGCAACGGTGGAGAACCTGTCCTCAGAGATAATCCGGCTCCTGGCGCCCAGGATGCCCGCCAACGTGCAGGCCCTTGGAGTCTACATATACGAAGGCGTCAACAAGGGGGCACACATCATAGCCGGAGTAAAGAAAGAGGGCTAGATGCGCGACAAGGCGCTCGTTCTCCTCTCGGGCGGGCTTGACTCTGCCACATGCCTGTACTGGGCAACGCGCAAATTTTCTGCTGTCTATGCCATCACGTTCAATTATCACGGGCGGTTGCGAAATGAAAAGCGAGCGGCTGCAAAGCTGGCAAAAGCTGCAGGTGTTGCGGACCTCATCCAGGTCGAACTTCCCTTTGTAAGAGAGGTTTCAGATTTTCAGGGAGGCAAGTTCATGACAGGCAATGGGGATTCCACCGGCCTCTGGTCGTCCTACGTTCCGGCCCGTAACATGATGTTTTATTCGATAGCTGCACACCACGCGGAATTTCTGGGGGTCAGATGGATAGTCGGTGGGCACAATCGGCACGACGTTTCGTTCTTCAAGGATTCCTCGAAAGATTATATTGAAAAGATGAACTTTCTCCTGAAGAGGGGCTGCCTCCTGTGCAACGGCCGGGCCTACAAGATAGTTCTGCCGCTGGCTGGCATGCGGCGTAGCGAAATAATAAAGCTGGCGATGCGACTGGATGCCCCCTTAGCGCTCACATGGAGCTGCCACAAGAAGGGCAGGCGTCATTGCGGTAGATGCTATGCTTGCAGGCAGCGGCTGAAAGCCTTTGTTTCTCTCGGAATGTCCGATCCTGCAATCAGGCCAGCCTGATATCACTTGCGTAAATTGTGTCAAAGCTCTCGATGTCTGTCAGAACGGCAAGCCTCTCCCTGGAAATTTCGGCGATTACGCCAAATCCCGCGACATTTTGTCCAGAGCCAAGACCAACAAACATTCTTTTCATGTTTTCAGGCTGGAACCGGGGCATCGCAACTGACCGCAGCTCAGAAAAAGAATACGATGCGCCAAGGTAAACAAAAGTAATATCCGCCAGATCCACTACCCGCCGTCCCGATCCAAGATACCTTGCGAATTGATCGCGCCTGCGCCATTCGCGCACTCTCCGGGATTTTTGCGCCGAAGGGCTCGCCTTGGCCCGCACGATTTCCCAGGGGCCCGCCGCAAGGGAATCCTGAAGTATCGGTTTTTTTCCAAGAAGCACAATTATTCCTGGCTGTATTTCGGTAGCGATCATTTTCTTGTACGCAACACCACCATTGTCGACGTAGCCGTCCGTATTGACGATGCAAAGCCTGCCAGCTGAACATGACCGAGTCACGATGGATGCTAGCCTTTGTGACACGAAGTATTC
>DATBMW010000092.1:0-71269 GCA_036554645.1 Nitrososphaera sp. | reverse complement strand
CTCTGGCAGGTACGCTAGCGGCCAAAAGAGGTGCCAGATATGCGAGATATTCATAAAGTGGGATGGGCTGTGGTGCCCGTGCTGCGGCTACAGGCTCAGGACAAAGCCAAGGAATCTCAAGTACAAGGCAAAGCTCAGGGCAAGGACGAAAAAGCAAGAACTTAAAGTGGTCAAGCCAATTACCGTCCGTGTAAGATAGGCTAATGCAGGATGGGTCTGACGTCCCAGAAAGCAGAATCATAAGATCAGATACTCAAAGAAATTTCGGGCTCCAGAGCCTATTTTTTCAGAACGGCTGTTTCATCATAATTTCTGAGGATCAGCCACGAATAGGAGCGTTATCTGTTTCGATCGGTGCGGCAGGAGGAAAAGTAAACACCGCCAAGATAATTCCAAGCAAGTACGACTCGATTTTTATCAACACGATCTCGGAAAAGGTTTCATCAATGCTAAACGGCATCTGCCTGGTTTCTCTTCACAGCAAGACACCGCTTCAGCTAGACGACATGAAAGCAATTATGGAAGAGATAATGAGCATAGTTGGAAGTAGAAAGGACAGTGGATCAAGCCGATAACCCAGCACCAGATTTTCGAGGATTTCTTGCGCTGCTTGAAAGTAGAAAAGAGCTTGTGAAGGTCGATAGGGAAGTAAGCGCCCAGTACGAGATCGCCGCGGTCTCGGCAGCAGTTGACGGCGACCAGGCTCTTTTGTTCTCCAAAGTACGCGATTGCAAGATCTCTAGGGTTGCGACTAATGTGTGCGGCAGTGTAAAAAGATTCCAGCTGGCGATCGCAGGTTCACAAGGTCAAGAGATAAGAGACAACCCCGCTGCAAAGCGGGAAATTCATCGCCGAATAACACATGCGATGGCAAAGTTGTCTGAACCATCGAACCGCAGAGGATCTCCACCTTTTGAGAGAAACACTTCGACTAGTCTTTTTGACTTGCCTATAATAACCCATTTTGAAAAGGATGCTGGGCCGTTTGTAACATCTTCTATAGTCTATGTCAAGGACCAGGAGATGGGGAACCAAAATTCTTCGACACACAGGCTCCTCCGGCTCGATGACCGACATATGGCCATTCGAATGGTCGAGGGAAGGCATCTCCACAAGTGCTATTCGCATGCACGGGACCATGGCGAAGATCTAAAAGTCGCCATAACAATCGGCGTGCATCCGGCTATAAGCATCGCAGCGGCATACCAGGCGGCATACGGAATTGACGAGATGAATATCGCCAATTCGCTCCTAGACGGCGGGCTATCGCTATCAAGAACAAATGTATCAGGGCTGGATGTCCCCAGCGACGCAGAAATCGTGCTTGAGGGTCGCATCCTAAAAGACAGAACTCATGAGGAGTGGATGGTTGAGATGCTCCGGACTTATGACTTTAAGCGCATGCAGCCTGTTTTCGAGCTGGACAGGATCAGTTTTCGCGATGGAGCTATTTACCACGACATACTCCCCGGATACGCCGAGCACCGACTTTTGATGGGACTCCCGGTCGAGGCAAAGATGTATGATCACGTAAAAAATGTGGTGCCCACTACCCAGTCGGTTCATTTGACGGACGGTGGATGCAATTGGCTTGCTGCAGTCATTCAGATAAGGAAGCGCCTTGAGGGCGAACCAAAGAACGCATTACTTGCGGCTTTTGGTGCCCACCCGTCACTCAAGATGGCCACAGTAGTGGATGACGATATCGATCCCGCCGATCCTGTGGCCGTAGAATACGCAATAGCTACTAGATGTCAGGCTGACAGAGGTTTCATCGTCATACCGAATGCAAAAGGATCTAGCCTGGACCCTTCAAGCGATCAGACGAATTTGCTTACGACCAAGGTCGGAATCGACGCTACGGCAACTCTGCTCAAGCCAAAGGAAAGGTTCGAGATAGCCAGGATTCCTGGACTAGAAAAAACGCAACTAAAGGACTATTTGTAGAAATCATTTAACAAGAGAATAAATAGCCTTCAAAGGCAAGGAATGGGGTCATGAAGCCCAACAACTATGCGATGAAAGATTGGCATCTTGAACACGTTGAAAAAGTCATCATCCGTTTTGTGAAGGGCATTTCTCCTGACGCTTCCTCTTTTGAAAAACGCAATTACAAGAAATACAGCACGGTTTCAAGTTGCGCAAAACAGATCGAGTACGACATCAAGCATGGAGTCACCATGGACGAAGTAATGGGGACCATGAGAAGGATAAGGCACGACAAGCAGTACCGTGATTTGCAAAAGAATCCAGAGTCCATGCAGAGGCTGGACGAACTGGAGCGGCAGATCGCGGCACCAAAAAAGGTTGCGACAACGTGGTACTAGGCTATGTCAGAGTATCGTTTTACTGACGGAAATCTCATCGTCCTTTACGCAGTGCACAAAGGCAGGTCGTCGGGCTCACTACCCGAGTACGTTCAGGAACGGGTCAAGGTTGGCCTGGAAACGCACGACATGGTGATGAGATCTAGACCCGACAGGCACAAAACGATGGTGATGATTGTTGGAGAACCAGGTCCGGCTGAGAAAGTCAAGACAGCTCTCGTGCAGGGAGGAGTGCAGGAAAAGATAATCGCCATCGATTCTGATTCGCGCAACATAGAGCAGACCGTTGATAGAATTCTTGGCATGATAAAGTCAAAACCCAACCCGCCTTTCATCTACTTTATCGGCTCAGTCTGGCTTCACGAGGTCTTTAATTCCGCGGCACTTTCCAAATTGAAAGGATATAGATCCCAGTTTTATGGTGCCCTTGATCACAGGCCCGTAGCTGAGGTGGAAGAAGAGAAGGCGCTGGACGTTCCCAGGAAGGGCATGGAATATTACAAGCAGCGGGCAAAGAACAAGGCTGTCGACGTGCTGTTAAATGTAATCTTTCCTGACTAAGATTTTAATATCCTTCAGATGTCCGGCTAGTACTAGTGCGGTCATCGTCCAGTTTGGTCTAGGACACTGGCCTTCCATGCACATCAAAAGCGAAGATAGCCCGTAACCCGGGTTCAAATCCCGGTGACCGCACCCTTCTACAGCTCTGCAGAAAATTCTTTTGGCACAAAAATCGTTCCAGATTCTATAGTAGCGCTGCCGGTAACTCTCCAATCAAGTTGTGTGCTGTTGGTCAGGATGGCGTTAAATAACGCTGCTTCGTCGTCGGAATACTTTAGTACAAAGAAATCCCTCAATGGAACGGGGCTCCCGGAAAATAGTGCGGGTCTGCCGTTGACGGGAATGTCCTCATACGAGAGTATGTCGGTGCCAACTGTTGTCCCATCAGCAAATAGTTCGTATTCTATCTTTGATGTCGTGAGCGCGACCTCGTTGTTATTGACTAGTGTAAAAGTTATCTGAAGAGTAATTTCCTGCTCACTTGATTCAGGCTGCAATGAGACGTTCGCGAGATCGATGCTTACCCTTTCAACGTCGATCCGTGGAGAAAAAACTTCGAGAAGATAGGGGTAAGCGATGATAGTAATAGCGACTGCGGCGATGGCTCCTATGAGGGCCAACCTTCTCGGACCTAGAATCAAACTTCACTTTAGCTGACCGGTAAGCTGATTAAAACCTTTCCCGATCTTGCAGATACTCGTGGCAGCATCGATAATATAGCTCAGTGGCAAGTAAGGTTCGATGGCTGTTGTAGACGGCCTGGTTACCTGGGTGCATCTTATTTGCGCCTCCATCTGGGTCGGAGGTTCGATCTTTATAGGGATCGTTCTTGTCCCGGTTCTGAAATCGTACACAAAATCAGTTGAAGAGCTGGTGATGCTGATGGTCAAGGTTGGCCGGCGCTTTAACAAGATGACGGTACCCGCATTTGCTATTTTGATAGCTACCGGACTCTTTAGCTCGCGTGGTTTTATTGGAAGCCCCGAGGCACTGGTGGGCTCTACATATGGGATTATCCTCATGATAAAGGTGATACTTGTCATAGCAACGGTCGGGACCTACGTCGTCCATGTCCGGATGTTTAACGCAGATATGGAACGAAAGCTGGTGTCAGGAGATGGAGGAAGCATATACGTCCAGTCTGTCAGGGCAAAGATTATCCATCTCGGGAGGATAATAGTAGTGCTATCAATAGCGATCCTGTTGCTTGCTGCCCTGCTTGACGGCGGCCTCTAGCCTTCAATCTCTACTACATAGCTGTCCTGCTGTCGAGTAATCCGGTACTTGCATTCAGCGATCTGGGAGGCGACTTGCAGGTTCGTCAAGAGATGTTCTGTCGCACGTGCAATCCGGTACTTTGATTGCCCCTTTGCAAGCGCGAGCGGCAGGACAATCATGTCAGCAAGAAAGCGGTCTATCGGAACGCCTGCAAGGGCGGATTCCAGGAAACGTTCCGCCGCTTCAGTCCCGACAGTTTCCGCTCTCTTGCCCAGCTCGCCGATGGAATCACCACCGATGTAGGGCCCAAAATCTGAAGAAGAGTATACAATTACAGAGGATCCAGCGGAGGCCGCTGTCTCTAGTGAGGCGGTGTAGTTGCTGCATCGGATTCCATTCCTTTCTATCGTTGCCAGTGCAGACGATATCTGCCTTTCTGCAACATGCTTTGGCAACTGGCTGCATACGCTCGATATTCTGGGCTCAATATTTCGCGCGTTCAGGACTTCAATTGGCGCAGGCGCGTGGCAAGGCTCTATTTCCGCTTTCACAACCCCGCCACCCTTTGGATAATACCCGCGCCTTACTACATCTATGGAGAATTTGATCCCTATGCTGCGATACGCCTCCGCCACTACATGCCTGACATAGTCTATGGTTGGGCTGGCCCTGACGTCTGTTCCGCCAACAAGCTCGAGTGACAGGCGGTTATTCGAAAGAGAAATCGCCGGTATTACGGCCAGGAGGATCATGGGTATGCTGCCAGCGGTGCCAACATCGACCTTGACTGAGCCTCCGTCAAAGCGATCTGAGGGGCTGAACCTTATCCACTCTGCGCCAACTTGAAGGTTCTCCACTTTTGCCCTAAATAGGTCCGCCAGTATCCGTATTACTGTCAGGTGCTGTGGACGCAGACCCGGATTTCCTCTCTTTGCCCTGATGTTGAAGACTTCTATGGGCCTGCGCCTTAGTACAGACAGGGCGAGCGATGTGCGGAGGATCTGGCCGCCTCCCTCACCCTGCGAGCCATCTATTTTCAAAAAGTCGGAGGCTGATGACACTGTCGGAAATACGAAATGGATCTGGCTTAATTAATCTTAGATTCTTTCGGTTCGACGCCGCGTGAACCAAGAATAAACGAGCTTTTCATACCCACGTATTTGAGGGCCAGATGTTCCGTATCTTCTTTTATAATGGCGAAGCTGATCTCTTAAATCCTTGAGGAGCGGCTTTGTTTCCCTTTTCGTGATGGTTTTCGCAATTTCGGCCCTTCTCGCACCGTACCAGATCGTCTTCCGCAATGATTCCATGCACGATGCTGCTGCGCTGCCCATTTCACGGCCGAATATAGTAGTCATCATGGTAGACGATCTGGACGAACGATCTCTTGATATCATGCTCCAGAACGGCCTGGTGCCGAACCTAAAGCGCGATGTCTTTGACAAGAGTGCGAAGTTCACCGAAGCATTTACCAGCTACCCTCTTTGCTGCCCTTCAAGGGCCACATTTCTTACGGGACAGTATCCGCACAACCACGGCGTCTGGTCAAACATGCTGCCGGATGGGGGCGTGTCAAAACTTGACGATAGTTCCACGCTGGCCACCTGGCTGAAAAAGTCGGGATACTACACAGGCTATGTGGGCAAGTACCTAAACGAATACGGAGAAGACACGTCGCAGACCTATGTTCCACCCGGATGGATGGACTGGCAGGCCACCGTGGACGACTTTACGTACTTGATGTATTCATACATCATTAACGACAATGGCAAGATTGTCCAGTACGGCAGCCAGGAAAGTGATTACCAGACGGATGTTCTCGCTCTGAGGTCAGTACAGTTTATCAGCGAAAGAGAAGCCAAGGACTCCCAGCCATTCTTTCTCCACATTAATCCTCTTGCGCCACATACCGAGGACAGCACCCCTGAATGCAAGCTAAACTATGCTAGTCTCACGTCGACTCTTCCTCCGAAGCGCTATATCGGAACAACGGATGGCATAGAACTCCCGAGGCCTCCATCGTTTAATGAGGCAGATATAAGCGACAAGCCAAAAAAATGGCAATTCCCGCCGCTGACGGATGCCCACATTCAATGCCTGGATGACCTTTTTCATGCCCGCCTGGAGACAATGAGGGCAGTTGACGACCTCGTTGGCGGAGTGATCTCTTCGCTGCGGAGCAACAACGAACTTTGGAAGACTGTCATCGTATTTACATCGGACAACGGATTCTTCCTTGGAGAGCACAGGCTTCACGGAAAAGTGAGGTCCTACGAGGAGGCAATTGGAGTACCGCTCTATATCAGAATTCCCAAGGTAGCGCCGCAGGTAATCGATAGATTGGTAGTGAACAATGACCTTGCGCCTACCTTTCTTGAACTTGCAAAAAGTCAGGCAGACTTGAAGATCGATGGCAGGTCTCTTGTACCACTCATAGAAAATTCGAACACAGGTTGGAGAAACGGGTTTCTGATAGAAACCCCAAAGTACAGCACTATCCGCGCAGACAACTATGTTTACATTCATCATTCCTCCGGGGCGCTGGAAATCTATGATCTTGACAAGGATCCCTATCAGCTGCAGAACGTGAAGGACAAGTTGCCCTGGAGCTCAAAGGTCGCCTCGCTAGAAGCTTGGCGCTCGGCACTTGAATCGTGCGAAGGTTCGAGTTGCAAGACCGCAGAGAACAGGGCAGCCCCGTAACGAAATCGCGCGCCAAGCAGGATTTTGAAAGAATGCTTAAAATGCGGTCGCATGCTGCATGATTACTCTTGGAAGGGACGGCGCTGTTTATTGGAAGATTCCAGCCGTTCCACCTTGGACACCTTGCGACCGTACGATTCGCGCTCGGCAAAGCGAAGGTTCTGGTAATAGTCGTTGGCAGCGCGCAAAAAAGCCATGAGCCGAGGAATCCCTTCACTTCAGGCGAACGCATCAGAATGATAAAGGAAACATTGAACGCGGAAAAGATCGATGCAAACAGGATCATGATAGTACCTGTGCCGGATGTCGGCGACCATTCCAGGTGGACCCACAAGGTGGATGAACTTGTTCCAGAGTATGACCTTGTTATTGCTAACGATCCCTTTACCCTCATGTTATTTCGCGAGCGCGGAATCAGAGTCCTTCAAGCCCCGCTGTACAGGCGGAGCGAAATGGCGGCGACAGAGATTAGAAAAATGATGCGAGAAGATAAGCGCGGCTGGGAAAAGATGGTATCAGTGCCAGTGCACAAGATCCTTAAAGAGATCGACGGTGTTAACAGGGTTAAGGCAATCGCCGAAAAGGATGTTAATGAGGATCATTCCGCATAGAAAACATATTTCTAGACGATGCGCCATAGCATAGCAGTGTTCGGCAAAAGCTACACGAGGGACGGAAACATGAGCGTGGCCGTCAGTCCTGAAGGCGAGCCATGGTACGCTGATCTTCAGAAACTGACAAGCGACGAGCTTATGAGAATGTACACCGTGCTAGCGGACGGCCGCTACAGATTTGCGAAGAACGCGTGGTACATCCCAATTGGGGGTGACCAGCGCTGCCCTATCATGGTAGCAAAGGGATACAGGTCACCAGACACGCTTGACAGGATGGTTGAATTCCAGGATACGGCCAAGGCTCTAGAGATCGAGTTCCAGAGTTTCATTGATGCGTGGGATTTCGGATACATCAGCGAACCACAAATAGAGAGGGCTATTCTAAGGATTCTGGAGGAAAGAAACATTGCAATCACGGAGCATTCCGGCAGCAAAAGTCCTTGATTGAGCTCGCTGCCTGTGCAAAATTGACGGCATGTGGCGATGACGTACTTTTTCCAGATCTGTTAATATATTGAACGCCCGTCATTCGATATGTTGACAGAGGGTGGAAGCGGCGGCTATAGAGGAGCCGGCCTCGATTTGCTTTCCAGTCATCACTTATCTGTGGGCGACACGGTAACTGTTGCCACTCCCGATGGCGAACTCTCGGGTGTGATAATGCCGAGGTATGAATCCGCGAGCGACAACTATCTGGTCATAAAACTAAAGAGTGGTTATAACACCGGAATCAAGATTGATAGAGTACGATCGATATCAAAATTGCCTGCGAAAAAGATCGAAGCGCATGATACAACCACGGGGCCAGATGAAGACAAGAGTCTTCCAAGAGTCGCTCTAATAAGCACCGGCGGAACGATAGCGAGCAAGATTGATTACAGGACTGGCGGCGTGCATGCAGCGCTATCAGCCGCTGAACTGTATTCCTCGGTGCCAGAGCTGGCCACTTTTGCGCGGGTTGACCCCGAGGTTCTCCTGAGCGAGTACAGCGAAAACCTGAAACCTGAACACTGGACATTGATTGCAAAAAAAGTCGCAGAAAAAATAGAGTCGGGCAATTACAGTGGCATAGTTGTCTCACACGGAACAGACACCATGCACTATACTGCCGCTGCACTAAGCTTTGCACTTCAAAACATCCCCGTCCCGGTCGTGCTTGTGGGGGCACAGAGATCCTCTGACAGGCCGTCGTCAGACGCTGCGGTCAATCTTCTTGGAGCAACTGTATTTGCAGCAAGGGCAAACGTCTCCGGTGTCTTTGTGGCGATGCATGCCGGAACTTCTGACGATGCGGTTGCTGTCCACGTAGGTACAAGGGTAAGAAAGAATCATACCAGCCGGCGCGACGCATTTGAATCAATTGACGTTACGCCCGCAGCACTGGTCCGGAACAACGCAATCGAAATGCAGGTAGCGAGCCAGATCAGGCTGACTGGGAGGATGAATTCGAACAAGCTGAGACTGCAACCTGACTTTGACAGCAGGGTGCTGCTGATAAAGTATTACCCGGGCCTTGATCCGAAGATCATTGAAAATGCGGCCAAGTCGGGCTACAAGGCAATAATCCTGGAGGGCACGGGTCTCGGCCACGTCAACAAAGAGTGCTTTCCCGCGATCCAAAAGGCAGTTGAAGCGGGCGTAACGACTTGCATGACTTCGCAATGCATCTGGGGAAGGGTCAGCATGAAAGTGTACGACACAGGGCGTGATTTGCTCGGGATTGGTGTCGTGCCATTGTCGGATATGATTTCAGAAACTGCAACGGTAAAGGCCATGTGGGCGCTGGCAAATGTACAGAGTTCCAAAGATTTCAAGGACATCATGCTTGAGAACATCTCTAATGAAATCTCGGAGAGCATTCCAGTCTCTGATTAGGCAATCGTTAATACGTGTGAAAAACAAGACTCTAGCCCGGCTTGGCGCAATTAGACCCGGCAGAACTGGATCTAAAGGTGGGGTTCGAAATACATCAGCAGCTTGCCACTAGAACTAAACTGTTCTGCTCATGTGATTGTGGGGAAGCTGAAAAATATGATTACAGTTTTGTAAGAAAGTTGCGCCCAACCCGGAGCGAAATGGGTGCTCTCGATCCAGCCGCAATGTTCGAATTCAGCAAGATGCGCACGGTTGAATACCACGCAAGCTTGGGCTCCAGCTGTCTTGTAGAAGCAGACGAGGAGCCTCCGCACGATGTGAGCGCCGAGCCCCTTGAAACTGCCCTGATATTTTCACTTGCGCTTAACTCCAAAATAATGGATGAAATACATGTCATGCGAAAAATAGTAATTGACGGATCCAATACAACGGGTTTTCAACGCACCATGCTCGTCGCAACCGGTGGACATTTCAACGCAGGAGCAAAGCGAGTCGGCGTCCAGAGTATATGCCTTGAAGAGGACGCCGCAAAATTGATCGATGATGGCAAGCAGAAAAGACAGTATGGGCTTGACAGGCTGGGCGTTCCACTTGTCGAAATAGCCCTAGAGCCCGTAACAGGCAAGCCTGATGAGATCATGCAGGTTGCTCTTACACTGGGGAGGCTCCTCAGGGCGAGCAAGCGCGTAGCAAGGGGTCTTGGGAGCATCAGACAGGATGTAAACATCTCTTTGCTGGGAGGCGCGGTGGTAGAGGTCAAAGGAGTACAGCAGCTTGATCAGCTTGTAAAGGTGATTGAGCATGAAACCAGGCGACAGCACGGGCTTGTCTTGATCGCGCAGAAACTAGGTGAAAGAAATGTTGTTGCAGAAAAGATCGGAGACAGAATTGCAGACGTTACCGAAATATTGGAGGCGGCTCAATCAAAGATAGTAAAGAAAATTCTTGGAGTCCAGGACTCGCTTTTCTCCGCAATACGGATCCCCGGATTTTCTGGCATGATTGGGTACGAACCGTATCCTGATGTCAGGATTGGTAAGGAGCTGGGGAGAATGGTAAAGTTCTATGATCTGGACGGTGTTTTCCACTCTGACGAACTTCCCAACTACGGCATCACGGACAAGGAGGTGACGGCCATCCGGAAGAAATTGCAGCTCCACGATGTTGATGCATTCGTGATCGTTGGTGGCCCAAAGAATGTGGTCGGGGCTGCGGCAGATGCAATAGTCCAGCGACTCAAGGCTGCCACTACTGGCGTACCAGCCGAAACAAGGGCAGCGAATGCCGACGGCACGACGGTATTTCTCAGGCCAAGACCCGGAGCTGCAAGAATGTATCCCGAGACGGACATTCCCACGATTCCAGTTACAGAATCAATGCTCAGGGATCTTGCAGACAAGGTTCCAAGACCCTGGGATGAGATAATTGATTCGATCGCTAAGAAATACGAACTTAACAGGGTAATCGCAAGTCAGATTTTTGATTCAGACTACCTTGGCACATTCGAATCTATCGTCGGAAATACTGGCATTTCTCCGACATTTGTGGCGTCAAAACTTACAGAGGGCCTGGCCAGCCTGCAAAAACAAGGACTTGACGTGACCGCTCTGACGGGTGAAATGTTCGCTGATATTTTTCGCAGACTGGACTCCGGGTCAATAGCAAAAGAGTCTGTTCTGGTCATATTCGAAAAGCTCGCAAGAAAAGAAGCCAGTACTGTAGACGAAGCGATTTCAGTTTCAGGCATGTCCTCAATAAGCGACCAAGAGCTCTCTGTCATGCTTGATGGGATAATTAGAGATAACGCCAAGGCTGTAAAGGAAAAAGGAATGGGAGCGTTAAGCACGCTCATGGGAAGGGCAATGTCGAATTTGAGGGGAAAAGCTGACGGTCAAAAGATTAACCAGCTCTTGAAGGACAAGCTGGAAAAGATGGTAAAATAGATGTACAAGCCAAGAGACACCCGGGATATTTACTACGAGTCGTTTTCCATTAATTCCTCCAACTTGCGCAGGCAACTCGCAGAAAAATCTGTTCTAGAACAAGAAATAGCAAGCGTCATTGACTCTGTATCAAAAATGTACGATGGGCAGGTTGCCAGCATAGTTGAAGAATGCCGAAGGGACATGATGGCCCTGGAGCGAGTTCCGTCCCCGTTAAAGCTATTTCTAGACTGTCTCGGAAAGACAAAGGATTCTCTCGCGTTGTCGCACCCTGCGCGCGGACTGATAGAGCTATACGTGTCGGCATGGGAGGACTGGATGTAAGAGTAATGTTCTTTAGATGTTCTATGCCTGGAAGCTGCCATCTTGGGTGAAGCGCGGTTTTCTGATGAGAAGGCAGACTTTCACCCCAGGTCATGGCTTTCAAGGTACCGTCGCGCTTCGGTTGGCTACCTTACAAAGATGCTCCTTTTCTACCACGGAATCGGCTTGGGCCTGCTGCTTGCGGGAACCGCTATAGTCGAGCTCGCAATCCCGGATTACGAGCAGCCGAGCATCCCTAGATCACTTTCTTCCGTTCTGGCTGCCGGTCCGATAGAGGAGACCGTATTCTTTGGGATTCCGTTCTACGTTTTTGGTAACGCCTATTCTGTTCTGGTCACCGGTGCAGTCTGGGTCGGCATACATCTCTTGAACACCGATTCCCTTGAGCTGGGAAGTCTTGCATTTGGCAACCTGCTCTTTGTTCTGCCGTCCCTTTTCTTTAGCTTGAGGACATGGGTGAGCGGAAAAGGTTGGTTCTCTGTTCTCACCCATTCAACGTGGAACGGAGTATTCTTTGGCGCTGGATGTGCGGCCGGAGAATTCGAGTGTACCGCAGTTGACAATGACATCAATACAACCATGTTCAGCCTTCTTGCTTCCGGTGCGTTGATAGCAGTTACTTACCTGCTCTATAGAAGGAAACAAAACGCCGAACGCAAACGCCTCGCCGCGTGAGCCTTCCGAATTCATATATATGTCAGCAATTTTCTTGAGGAATCGTATGAGCCAGAGTGAAAACAATGTCAGTGTTTCTGTTACTGTAGGGGAAGTAAAAGTCCAGTTCACTGGCTCGGCCGAGTCCGTCATGCTATCTGTAATGAACTTTCTTTCAAAACAAGTCCCGGCAATGGAATTGGCGAGAAATATATCGCTCAACTATTCTGCTCCCGAGTTAATCGAGATGTATTCCAAGTTGATCAAGATCACCGAAGAAGGACCGCGCGTTATTCCCGAACTGGATGTCAACCTGTCGGACAAGGATGTGGTTTTGCTACAGCTGGTTGGGGCCAGAATAGCCAAAGACCTTGGCAAGCTACAGGACGACTCGATGCAGGTTTCAGATATTCACGCAGCGACGGCCCTTAATCCAAAATCAATAAGCTCCAGGATATCAGAACTTGCCAAAGCCGGCTATGTTGCACGAGATGAAAAGGAAGCAGGCAAATATCGCATCACTACCGCCGGAATTCACTGGCTCAACTCGGCAGTTGCAAAAAAGTTCAAATCAGGCTAACCCCCGAGCGGTCGCTTCTGTATATACCTGAAATTTCTCATGGTCCCTGTTCTCGTCAGGATGTTCTCACGCACCATGTCAGCCAGCGAGTGGGAGACAGCAGTCCTGTCGTAGTTGTATCCCCGTCGCCCGAGTTCTTCATGTACCTCTCCAAGCGCCCGCTCATTTGCAAAGTAATCTTCCTGCCATAAAGCATTGAGCAAGCCGCGGCAGGTCATGCCTCCCTTTACAGTCCTTTGAACATCGCTATCTTTGGAGATTTGTGATCCTGTCGCTGTTGACTTCAATGCATCTATTTCCCGTTTCAGGCTCTCCAGCTCTGCCTGGATAATGGGGCTCACAAGTTTGCTCATGTCCAGACTTGTCAGTACGTTTTCAACCACCTGTTTTATCTTGCTTTCCGTGCATGTTATCTCGACCTCCCAGTCTCCATGCTTTAGCTTTATCTTGACTTCTTCCGGAGGTCTCTCGGTCATTAGTGCTTAAATATGCCTCATTCATGCTATTGATATACTTGTTGCTGACCATATTGACCATGTTGCACAATATTAATATAATTGTGCCCGCAGATATTGTTGAGCAACATGCACATGCAACTAAACCCTCAATTTTCGAGCCTTGGCATTGGAGAAATGGGCATTCTCGATTCGATTAGCAAGTGCCTCGTTCCAGAGCTTGAACAGCTGCGCGGAAGAAAGATCGTTTTCAGTCATGAGGACAGGCGAATGGTCCCTATCGAAGGCTGGGGCATCAGAGCCGGTCCGCACCATTCCACTGTGCATACGATCCGTTCCGCTCAGGAGAAAATGATTGTGGCCGCGGTGGACTCTAGCAGCGTCAAACTCGGAGAGACCGAAGAAGGAGGGCTCTATGCGGTCAAGTGCGGAGTTGCAATGGCTCTGGACCGTCGTGCCTTGATGCATTTCAGGATAGGGCCCATCCTGTTTTACCTTAGTGAAAATACTACACGCAATTCAGAGCTTGAAGTCCGGCTTGCACGGGCAGTGCTGTGCGACGACGATCTTGCGAAACGTCTCATTCGAATCAGGGCCGAAAGAGCCATACAAACAGAACTATCGAATCATTTTGCAAACTCGATCATTCTTGTTGACGGTTCGCTCAGGATGTCTGCGTTTGAAGACAGGGACCGAAGCATCAGCAAGATATCGGAAAGCTGTGTGCTGCGAAGAAATATCTTGATCGGAATTAGCAAGGGAACTAGGCTCAAGCCAGTTGAAAGAGCAGCCGCTCCCTTGCTCATGGTACCCGGGCCTGCCTGTCTTGACGTCGATGCAATCGTGAAGAGCCTGATCAGAAACACAATGGGAACCTCCCTGATGGTCAGGCTCGATAGTAGCGGTCCCGTTCTGCGCGCGGACGTTCTCTCTGACGATATCGAGGAGGCACTTGGGAAATTGATCGGTAACGACATCGTGGCGGGAGGCTATCCTGAGACGCTCAGGCTCGCGCACTACATCTCGACATTTACGAGTACAGAGATCACCTGCCTGCGGAGTCACGTACTGAATAATTATGAAGTTTCAGAGTTAGCCGCTGAGGACATTCGACGGACTCTTCTTGGGTCGATCTCGATATGAAAATCCTTTCAAAGAGCGGCAATGAGCTGTTGCTCCTGGCGATGAAGGAAGACTCTGCCATCAAGGGCGACTATTTGCTAATTGAGGAAAAAAACCGCAGCATGATAGTCCAGGTGTATGACGAAGAATACCTTTCATCGCAAGCACTGGTTGAAGAGATTGTCAGGGAAGAAGTAGTGAGCGCATCAAGCACTGGCAGCCTGCATGATCCGCTGAACATAGCCAGCCTCTCGCTTATGGTCAGAGATGCCAGGATTTTTCGTTCCAAGATAAGAGCTGCGATCAGCAGCGAAGGGAAATTATCAAGCGACGTCACCTGGCTTCCTTCCAGAGTCGGGTCCAAGGTCAGAAGGCTAACAATGAAGGAGCTTGATTCCATCCTATGCAGGCAGGGCGTTTTTCCTGTACCTCTTGGAAAGACAAGCAATGGCGAGGAATTTGAAATCTACGCCGAGGACCTGGATGGCAAGCTCACGATAATTACCGGCAAGAAAGAATCAGGAAAATCGCACCTCTCCAAGGTGCTTGTCAAGACACTCGTGCAGCATGGTGCCTTTGTGGTCGTGTTTGACCTAAACAACGAGTATAGCGGTCTCGGGTGGAATCGTGATGGATCTCCATCGCTCATTAACGGCCAGGTAAAGGTCCTAGAGCCGGGAAAGACGTTAAGATTCGGGTTGGACTACTGCGGCAAAGCTGCGATCTCGGCGATGCTTAGAAACGCGCTGGACATGCCTGCCGCATCGCTCAGAGAGTTCTTTCGCATATGGGACTGGCTTGTCAACAAGAACTCGCTTGGCATGAATGCGATTGGAAACGCCGTCAACACCTGGAGCATCAATGAGCTAGTCCGCGACGCGCTCTTGTCCAGGTATCACGTGATACAGTCATCCGGAATCTTTACAGACGGCGGTGGAGGCTTTGAACTGGAAAAGGCCACTCCCAAAGTCGGCTCGGGGTCAGGTCTGGTGATAAACATGGGGAACACTTCTCCAACTGTGAGGAGGATGATTGTGGAGCTGGTGCTAAGCAAGCTCGTTGACCTGCTAGAGCGCGGAAGCATTCCTCCGGTTTTCCTTTTTGCAGAGGAGGCCCATCTTTATGTGCGTGAAACGTACTGGGAGGACATTATTACCCGCATGAGGCACTTTGGAATCTATACGACGTTTATCACCAATCAGCCCGACGCAATTAGCGACGGAATTTACAGGCAGGTAGACAACATTTTTCTTTTCAACTTTACAAATGATGGCGACTTGGACAAGATTTCAAGAGTATCGTTGGCTGACAACGACACCATCCGGTCCATAGTAAGGACGCTGCCGCAACGTCATTGCTTGGCTATTGGCAAGGCCGTCTCCGACCTGCCGATGGTGATCAAGGTCGCGGCGGCCGAAGTAAAGACGATGGGAGAAACCAAAAAATTCTTTGGCAAAAAATGACCTAATCGATGGCTACCTGTCCCCGTTTTTTTGTCCCAATGTCTATCGCTTCAGAGACGGTAGAGATGAATATCTTGCCGTCACCAGTCGATCCGGTGCTGGCAGTGTCCAAGATTGCCTTTACCACTTTTTCGACGTCCGAGTCTTCCACGACAGTCATGACGTTGGCCCTAACAGAGAATTCTGCGGCGTATCTCCCTGTTCCTCTGCCTGATGCTATCTGCGGCTTTTCTCCTTTGCCCCTGCCTTTCGCATCAAGGACGGTCGTGCCGCCTACTCCAGCTTTCTTCATTGCCTCGTTAACAGCGCTAGTCTTCTCTGCCGCAACAATGGCCTCTATACGCTTCATGCCACGTTGTAAATAAAGTTGCAATATAAGGTTTTCAAACAATAACTCTATGGACATTTAATATTACCATTGTTATCAAATCTAATGCAAATAACATAGAATTCAAGAATTTTATAGCTCAGCATTAAGGCCTGGCACAGAACCGCCCCGGGCTGAGGGATCATTGTTTTAGCTTTTTCTGCAAGTAGATCCTCTTCATCCGGCTCAGACCAAAAACAAGGCCGGCAACGACTCCGAAAGCGATGGCCGCCTGAACCATCGAAACCAATGTCGCGTCGCCCTGCCTTCCAAAGAGGTAAATGTCGATTGGGGCGACAAAGCCGACAAGAAACGCAGCCACTGCAAGTATCATTAGCCACATTCCCGTGACAAAGAGAGCAAGTCCAGCGATTCCCATTTTTCCACCCATCACGACTGCATCAGAATTGCGTACTGAATGCCTATAGAAGCAAAAGCAAGAACCGCCGTAAATATCGCCAGCTTCAAGATCTTGTTTCCGATCTCTTTTTCGCCAAGGGGACCCTCGGCAAGCATGAGCCGCACCAAGGTCGCAGGAGCCAGCCTGTCAGGCGACGCAGCCAGCCTGTAATCGTCCAAGAGGACCACTGGCCTCGCTTTTACTTGGCGGTGCTCGACTATTCTCTTTACACTGGCGAGGAAGAGAAATGAATTCATTACAGCCGGCAAGAGTGCTATTACCCCGATTATTTCCGACCGGCCAGCTATGGCAAGCGCCCCGTACATCGCGCCAAGCAGGAGGGTTCCTGAATCCCCGGGGAAAATCTTGCTAGGGAATTTGTGATATTTGTAAAACGCCAGTGCTGCGAACAAGAGCGGAAGGCCTGCAAGAAAGACTTCGCTTTCTCCGAAAAGAGCGATGCTCGCCAAAAGCGGGATCGTTGATATTATGATAAAGCCGCTGGCGACTCCGTTCAGGACATCGATGGAGTTAATGGTGTTCCCGGTTACCGGGATGATGATAAAGATCAGTGGCACGTATAGCAGCGGAATAAATGCGCTGCCAAAGACCAGGTTGAGATTGTTCCCATAAGCCCCCAGAACTATGAGTGGTATGGCAGCAGCCAAGAGTGCCACAGGCTTGAACCAGCCAGGCAGAACCATGTTGTCATCCACATAACCCACCACAAAGGCGATGGCGGTAGTGATGAGCACTGCCAGCACCGCGGGGTTCATCGTCGCGATGTACAGTATGATTTCCGCTATCGCTATACCAACCATTATCACCGGGCCAGCGGGCCTGGGCACATTTGGCTTGTTTGGCTTGTGCGCGTCAGGGACTACCTTGCCCTTGGCAGTTAGCGACTTGATGGCCCGTGGGGTGAGAAAGAAAACCGACAGGAAGGAAACAGCAGACACTGTAACCCCGTAAATTACAAAGAGTGTCCCATCCACCATCTGTTATTGCGGCTCCGGCCTCTTGTTTCCCAGCTGATCTTTTAATTTTTCTGCTACTACCGGACCTATCTTTGATACGGCAGCAAGCGCCGCTTTAGGCGCCTTTGCTACGGACGCAACGGTGTCAAATCCTGCGGCATAAAGGGATCTGGCCCTTACCCTGCCTATCCAGTCAAGGGCCACCAGCGGCAGCAGCTCTTCCTTCACGCCGTACCGTATCCTGGTGCGGAGGTTATAAAGTTCTGCTAACAAGTCTTCGCGCCTGACGAGCTTGGCGACTTCGTAAAGCGAGTAGGCGAGCCAATCGCTGATCTCTACTATCCTGTGCATGTCTCCCGGCTCTACTCCCATCCTGTCGCTCAGTACTTTGTCGCCGGTTTCCTCGAGCCATTCTGCCAGCGCCCAGAAGCTTCTAGAGCAGTCGTACTCGGTCAGTGAATAGAGCGATTCTTCGCCCCGCTTTTGAATTAACAGGCTTACCTCCTCGAAATCCTTTTTGCGCAGCGACAGGCGGGGGTAAAAGTCCGCGCTTTGCGTTATGAGGTGCAAGAAACCCAGGGTATGTGTCTGGCCTGCGTTTTTTGAATCCACGCGCTGAAGCGCATTTCTAAATTCTACTGCGGTGAGCGGATCTATGTAAAGGAGTGAAGTTCGCTTGCCAAATTCCGTGGCGATGTACCTGTCGTTCCTGGATTTTACAAGCTCTTCTTGCTCCAGATATTCAAGCGCCGAGTCTACCTTGAAGGCGACGGTGGCGCTCCTGTACTGATGTGCAAAAAGCGTGGCTTCGAATAACTCGTGAATTTCCTGCTTTTTCATTCCCGGCATGGTAGCTATGGCAGCCAGCAGGTGGAACCGAACCGCCCTGTCGCTTGAAAGCTGGGACCTGATGGGCTCGGGACTTCCCATGACGTAATGGTCGTAGAGTTCGTCACCGCTTACGCTGGATTCACTGACGGCAATTACGGCTTCGCCGGCCTTGTCGTATTTCGGCCGACCTGCCCTGCCGCAGAACTGCTTGTATTCAAGGACGCTTATCGGAACGCTTCCGCCGTAGTCAGAGTCGTACCGCAAAATGCTTGCGATCACTACTCTCCTTGCCGGGAGGTTGACTCCTGCTGCCAGTGTTGGCGTCGCCGTCAGGACCTTGATCACTCCACTTCGAAACGAGTCCTCGACGATTTTTCTGCTCGAAGGCCCGAGCCCTGCATGGTGAAACGCAACTCCTTTGTTCACTAGCTGCGCAAGTGTTTTTGTTAGCTCGGTGTCATCGCCTTTGCTCATGACATCAATTGAGGCCCTTGCCGCGAGTGCCTTTGTCTCCTTGTCAAGTAACCGGTGCACTCCTTCGGCAGCCTTTGCGGCAAGTGAAACCGCGCGCTTTCTGGTCTCGGCGAATATCAAAGCCTGCCCTCCATTTGCCAGCGAATCAATAGCGATGTCGACAGCTGCGCCCCCCTGGACGCCCGAGCCTTGAAGCCGGAGTTTCGTGTTGTCGCTGAATCTTATCACTCCGTAGTCATAGACGCCCTCCAGCAGTTTTGTCGGCCTCCAGTCGCTCTCCACTGGCTCGCATCCAAGCCAGGTCGCGAGCTCGTCTGAGTTAGCAACGGTTGCAGAGAGTGCTACTATCTGCGACTTTGGGTAGTACCTTCGGATCTTTGTCAGCATCATTTCGAGTGTCGGTCCTCTTTCCCTTTCCCCTATCAGGTGGATTTCGTCCGAAACAAATAGTCCTATATCACCTAGCCATTCGGCACTATGGCGGAAGAGGGTGTCCATCTTTTCATTTGTCAGCACTATGACGTCTGCCTTTGCAAGTTCTTTGCCGGCCGAATCATAGTCACTCGTTGCGGCCATGACTCTTGGTTTTCTGCCGTTTATCTCGAGCTCCTCCAGCACCAAGAGGTCGTCACGCTTTTCGCTTGCCAGGGCTCGAAGAGGCGTGAGGTAGGCGGCCTTGGCCCCTTTTTCCAGTGCCTTGACAATGGCCATCATTGCAATCAGGGTCTTGCCACTTGCAGTCGGAGTAGTAACGAGCATGTTCCTGCCGTCAAGAAGCCCGCGAGCAAGAGCCATCTCCTGCGGTGGATAAAGCGATGAATAGCCTAGGCTCTCTAAGAGAGTTCTTACTGCATTGTCAGCCACGGCTGCGGATTCCATGTCGCTCGGTACGGTAGTTCCGAATCACCGTGTTTTTAGAGTTGTGATTCGTCTTTACATCTGAACGATCATGAACTAGGCTTTTGCCCAGAATCCTGACTTTCGCTCGTAAATCTGCCCTTCGCGTTTAGCCTTTTCAAAGTATTTTCTTGCGTCACCTTCGTCGGTAAATTTGCCCGTCTTGACAAGCTCGTCTAGCAATGCCTTTTCTTCCACGTCGTTATTATCGCTTCCAGAAAGCCCCTTGAAAACATCCATGAATGTCTTTGACTTTGAAGTCTCGCTCTGGGGCTTGCCGTATAGCACTCCGACATCCATCTTGCCGGTATTGACATCGACTCCTGCGGTTCTGAGCATCTGCTCGACCAGGTAGATAGCCCGAGTGGCATCGTCGGCCTCCACCTTGTCCTTCAGGAGGAGTCTGGCCCGCGCTGTAGCAAGCCTGACCAGCCCCTCAAGCTGCCTCGGGGTGACGGTTATCATGCCTTCTGACTCTACCTTTCTCATGTCCATGTAGTAGTTGCGGATCAGGTCAACAGCTTCCTGCGTGAGCTGGGGTTCAAGCTGCTTTGCGTAGGAGAGATATTTGCTGTAGAGATCGATTTCTATGGCGGGTTTGGCGGCGTGTTCAGAGTCCTTGTGAATCTCTAGGATATGGCTCGCAATCAAGTTGTCTTTTTCTTTTTCAGGAAGATCTCGTACAATGAATATCAGGTCGAATCTTGTTAGCAGGGGAACCGGAAGGTTAACGTTTTCAGTGATGTTTTTGTACGGATCATACTTGCCGTACATTGGGTTTGCAGCAGACAGGATAGAAGTTCTGGCGTTCAGTGTGGCCACAATACCACCCTTTGCAACCGAACACGTCTGCTGCTCCATCACTTCGTGCAGAGCCGAGCGATCCTCTGGCTTTATCTTGTCAAACTCGTCAATGCAAACTAGGCCTTGATCGCCCAAAACCACAGCGCCCGCCTCCAACATCATTATTCCGGATTTGTCCCGGATAACCGCGGCAGTAAGACCGGCGGCCGTAGACCCTCTTCCAGAAGTATAAAGACCGCGCGGCGCAATTTTTGCTGCAAACTTTAGCATTTCGGATTTTGCAGTTCCAGGATCACCTACCAGCAGAACATTAATGTCGCCCCTCCTGGTTGATCCGTCATCCAGCTTTTTCGTAACCGATCCCACTATCAAAAGAAGTATTGATTCCTTTATCTCCCAGTGCCCGTAAATGTGCGGGGCAAAGGAAGCGACCAGCTTTTGGTAGGCATCCGGCTTGGTAGAAATGGTCCGAATCTGCTTTTCATCTTCTGCGCTTATCGCAATCCTCTCTGCGGATCTTGTGTCCTTATTCCCGGCTCTACCGCCCAGGTATTCGATGTTGTTGCCTTCCATTCGAAGCCGGAACAAACTGGTCTTTGCCTGAGGGGCAAGCTGCTCCTGCTCGATCCTTATGATGCCTGTAAGCAATATCCTGTCCCCTGGTCGGCATTGGTCCACGAGATCTCCCATCACAGTTACCTCAACGTAGTGCGGCAGCTGCCCCGCCGGAAGATCTTCGGGCAACTCTTGAAGGCGCACCATCTGAAAATCTATGAAGATGCTATGCTCTGGGTCCATTTCGAATTCCCTTTCGCCGCATTTGGGGCATTTCAGGGGTTTCACAAGTAGCAACCCTTTCAGGCGGGCGTCGAAAAGCTCGCCACAGCTTGTGCAATGATAGGCAACTTTCTTTGCCAGCGGCTTTATTTCCGATGATCGCACGACCATGCCGGAAACGCCCACGAGCTTGTCTATGAGATCGGCGTTTATTTCTCGAAGGCCCTTTTGAACCGTGTAATTCCCTATCCTTACTCGAATCTTTTCTCGAATTTCCTGTTCATAATCTGAGTGGATCTCCCGCAAGACAGAGAGCACTGCCTCACCAAAAGCCTCGAGGTATTCATCAGGCTTGTGAGTGATTTCCTTTGCCAGCTCCGGGTTGTAGGAATCCAAGTCGATATAGTCGACCACAAGCGATACGGCGTTGGCCGCCATCATGTCGTTTATCCGCTCAAAGTACTTGTAATTTCCATCCCTGTCCTTGAACGCCTTCAGAAAACCCATTAGCTGGTCTGCCAGCGCAGCGGCTGTCTGCTGCTCAGCCAAACTTTTTCAGGACTCCCTTTCTGAACTTTAGCGAAGCGATGTTAATCAGCGAGTAGAGTTCCTTTTCCTCTGCAGAGAGTCTGGCTTCAAGTTCTGGCGAAAGCGGCGTGGCTGCCGCTAGTTTGACTATCTTTTCGAGCCTCGATGCAACGAATGTGTTGAGGGAAACAACCAAATTCTCTCTTTCCCTTTCGCGGAGCCCTTCGAGATAGTCGTTAACCCTCACGTAAAAATCTAGATCAATCCCGGACAGATCGTGTGGCTTGGCTATGCGCTCCCTGTTCATAGCCCTTGAGACGTACCCTGCAATGTCGTTGTTCTGGATTTCTACAGCTCCTTGCTCTGATAGGATCTTTGCAACCCAGCGCGGAAGCGATGACATGTCGCCCTCCTTTGCGTCTATTGCGAGATTTCCCACAGTCATCTGGACGTCCTTTCTGTATGACACTCTCACTTCTTCCGCCATGTATCCTATCTGGTAGATGTTTTGGACAGATTCTATCCTAGGCTCTGCGCGGGGGCCGTCGGTCATTTTGGGTAAATTGTAAGGGGTCTCCTTCCGTTATATCTTTTGTCAGGGCAGCTTTTGTTAAGCTCCGAGCTAGCTCCAGCTGAAAACTGGCCAACCTCACAGAAGGAAAGCTATTAATGCTTTAATAACTCGCGAGAAAACAAAAGTCGCAAACCTATGTCTTCGACCAAGAAAAGCGATCTGGCCAACCTCATGTGGACCGAAAAATACAGGCCAAAAAAGCTGGGCGAAATGGTTGACCAGAAAGAGATCGTCAGAGGCATCAGCAATCTTATCAAGACCCCTGACATTCCGCACATGCTCTTTGCTGGTCCTGCTGGAGTAGGCAAGACAACGGCCGCGCTTTGCATAGCGATGGAAATTCTTGGCGAAGACTGGAGAAAGAACACGCTCGAACTGAACGCATCGGACGATCGCGGTATCCGGATGGTCCGCGAACGTGTAAAGGAATTTGCGGCGTCGATAAAGCTTGCGACAGACAGAGAATTTGGCAAGCCAAAGATAATTATTCTCGACGAGGCGGACGAGATGACCTCAGAAGCTCAAACTGCGCTGAGACGCATAATCGAGGACAGCTCTAGGACGACCCGCTTCATCATAATCTGCAATTGTCTTTCCCAGATTATCGAACCGATTCAGAGCAGATGCGTGGTCTTTCGCTTTACGAAGCTACCAAAAGAGGACATTGTTGGACACTTGAAAACGATCTGTGAAAAGGAAAAAATAAAGTATGATGAAAAGGCCGTCGCCCAGATCTATGAAGCTACAGGTGGCGACCTACGCCATTCAATCAACATAATGCAGGCATCGTCTGGAATGGGGTCCGTTACCTCAGCCAATGTGACTGCGGCAGTCGGACTCTCCGGCAGATCCAAGGTCGGCGATGTCCTGAAGCTCGCGCTGTCAGGCAAGTTTAATGAAGCTCGCGCCAAACTGCTGGAACTGACGATGGTTTACGGCATGTCAGAAACGGACTTTATGAAATATGCGAACCAGGAGGCGTACGAAATAAAGATAGAAAAGCCGGAGGAATTTGCTTCTCTGATGGCCGAGTACGACTACAGGCTTGCTGTCGGGGCTCATCCCGAAATTCAGCTCGCCGCATTACTCGCGCAGCTTGGAAAGCTCGCCGTCAGGAAATAACTTCTACTCAGCTGACCGCGCATACGGCTCGCGCTGAGAAGGACAATTGGAATCAGGACTGCATGAGCTGCTGGAATTATTCATTCTTGTTCTGCCAACTTTTTCTGGATGAGCTCAAGCGCTGCTTTCGGGTCGGCCCTGCCCTTTGTCGCGCCCATTACCTTACCCAGCAAAAAGTTGGCTGCGTTCGCGTTACTCTTGGCGTCTTGCACCGCGTTCTGCTCGGCTTTGAATACGGAGTCCACCACCTGCGCCAGTTCGTCAGAATCATCTATCCTTGAGGAATCCGTTTTCCTGACAACTCGGGATGGCATCTCTCCTGTTTTCACTGCTTGAGCCAGCACCTGCTGAGCGATTGATCTGTTGATTGTTCCTTCGTCAACCAGCTTTGCCAGCTCTGCGATATGCCCGGGGGTAATCTTGAGCCCCGCAAGAATAGATCTCTCCTGCTTGTGGTCCTCATCAACAAATCCCATCAGGTCATTGACTATCCAGTTCGCGATTTCTCTTGGCAGGTTGTGCATCGTGAGAGCAGATTCGAAAAAGTCGGCAAGCTCTTTGTTGTCGATAAGGACCTGCGCAACATGCGGAGAAAGGCCGTGTTTTGAGATAAATCGCTCTTTTCTCTTGTCGGGAAGCTCCGGCATGGACATGCTGACGAAAGAAGGGAATTCGCTGCCAAGCACTATTGATGGGACATCAGGTTCTGGAAAGTAACGGTAATCCTGCTCCTCTTCCTTTGTCCTTGACTCCTTTGTTAGCTTTCTTGCGTCATCCCAATGCCGGGTTTCCGACTTGATCTCGATGTTCCTCGATGACATGGAATTCTGCCTGGTTATTTCGTATCGGAGTGCCTTTTCGACATCGGCAAAGGAGCTGACATTCTTGATTTCGACCCTGTTGCCGCCGCCGACCGAAACGTTCGCGTCGCACCGCACTGATCCCTCCAATCGGGTATCGCATACTCCAAGATGCTCGAGCAGCGATGTTATCTTGTCCAGAAACAGCCTTACGTCTTTCGGATCTGCAAAGTCAGGTTCAGTCACGATCTCTACAAGCGGGACGCCAGCCCTGTTGTAGTCGACAAGCGTGTAGGGGCTTGTCTCCATGCTGCCCTCATACACCAGCCTGCCGGGATCTTCCTCGAGCTGCACTCGCCTGATTCTTGCTTTCTTGCCCTCGCCGTATTGCATGATCCCGTCAACTCCCATGCTCGTTATGCCATAGGCATTGTACTGAGTGAGCTGAAAATTCTTTGGAAGATCAGGGTAAAAATAGTTCTTGCGGTAGAACGCGATTTCTTCTGGGACCGTACAGCCAAGAGCTGTAGAGATCATGCCGGCAAGTTCCACTGCCCTTCTGTTAAGCAGCGGGAGTGTCCCGGGCAGGCCGACACAGGTGGGGCAGATGTTAGAATTTGCCGCTTTTCCCCTGTACTCGCAGCTGCACGAACAGAACAGCTTGCTCTTTGCGCCGGTCAGCTGGCAGTGGACTTCAAGGCCGATCTTTGTTTCCATCAAAGATCGGGGCTCCTCTGTACATGTGCAGCGCTCTCAAACAGGGAAGCCGCGTCTATCATAGTCTGTTCCTGAAGCTCGTCTGCCATCAGCTGAAGGCCGACCGGGAGGCCGCCAGAGAATCCTCCGGGAATCGAGATCGCCGGCGTGCCTGCGAGATTGGCCACTACGGTATCAATATCCACCAGGTACAGCTTTATGGGGTCATCGATCTTTTCGCCCATCTTGAACGGAAGGACTGGCATCGTGGGCCCCATCAATAAATCGTGCCCCTTGAAAAGCGATTTTAGCTCCTGCTTTAGTATGGACCTGACCTGCTGGGCCTTCAGGTAGTATTTCCCGTAGTAACCGGAAGACAGGACGTACGAGCCGACTATGATCCTCCTTTTCACCTCCTCGCCAAAGTTGCTCCGTACCTTGGCATAGTACGAATTCCACTCATAGCCCTCGGAGCTCATGTCAAAGCCGTAGCGGACATTGTCATACCTTGCCAGGTTGCTGCTGGCTTCGGCCATCGCTATCGTGTAGTATGACGCGAGCGCGTAATCGGCCGATCTTAGGCTCACTTCTTCACACTTGCATCCCCGCTTTGTCAGGATATCAGCAGCGTTGTAGACTATCTTTGCAACTTCGGAGTCGGCACCGCTGAGAAACTCTTTTACTATTCCTATGCGGAACCGCTTGTCAGGTTCACCGGCCGAATAGTCAGGCTTTATGTCCAAAGTAGTGTGATCATTGCTGTCACTTCCAGCTATCACGTTCATTACAGCTGTAACATCGGCTACTGTCCTGCCGGCGGGACCTATCTGTTCCAGGCTGTTGGCATAGGACACCAGCCCGTACCTGCTTACCAGGCCGTAGGTGGGTTTCATCCCTATGACTGAACAAAAACTCGCAGGACACCTTACGGAACCTCCCGTGTCAGAGCCAAGAGAGACCGCGCATTCCAGGGACGCGACGCTAGCGGCGCTACCTCCCGACGATCCTCCGGGAACCCTGCTGATATCCCACGGATTTCTTGTGGCCCCATGTTTGCTAAACTCTGTTGTGGAGCCCATCGCAAATTCGTCAAGGTTCGCCTTTCCTATCACTATCGCCCCCGCGTCATCTAACCTTGTCACCACAGTCGCGCTGTATGGCGGAACATAATTTTCAAGCATTTTTGAGGCACAGGTGGTTCTTGTTCCCTTGACGCAGATGTTGTCCTTTACACTGACTGCCACTCCGGCGAGCGGCCCAACCGGCTCCCCATCCCTCACCTTCTTGTCTATAGAGCGCGCCTTATCGATCGCCTCTTTGCGGTTTACCGTGATAAACGCATTGACTTTTGGCTCCACCCTATCAATCCTTTCCAAAAGTTGCTGAATGTACTCTTCGGCTGAAAATTCTCTTTTCTTTATGCCGTCGACCACCTGCATGGCATCGAGCCGAAAGAGATCCAATCTAGACCATCCTTGGACCCTTTACAAACCCTTCTTTTCTTTGCAAAGTCGGCAGCAAGTCCGCCCCAAATTCAACCGCGATGTCGTCGCGAAGATCCGAGAATTTCTTTTTTGTAACGACAGGCCTCACCTCTTGAAGCGGGACCATGTCCAGCTTGTCAAGGTATTTTACTATTGTCTCGATCTGGCCCGCGTACAGGGCGAGCTCTTCATCTGATAGCTCTATTCGGGATAGCCATCCCAGATGCTTTACCTGGTCTTTTGTTACTGCCATTCTAGGGAGCCAGCCTGTCAATGTCCCGTGGATACAGAGTTGCATCGCGTATGTTCTCGAGCTTTGTAAGAGCCATCATGAGTCTTTCCAGCCCCAGGCCAAAGCCGGCATGGGGTGGAACTCCGTAATCGAATACTCGGAGGTGGTAGTCAAACGCCTGGGGCTTTAGACCCTGCTTTGTCATCCTGTCCACTAGTTGATCCTTTCTGTTGATCCTGGTGCTGCCCGATGACATTTCAAGCGGCCCGTACATCAGATCGAATGATTCACAGATCCTGCCAGACTCGGCCGCGGAAGGCTTTACATAGAATGGCTTTGTCGAAGTCGGCCAGTCGATGATAAAGTAAAACCCGTTGAGCCTTTCGTCCTGCAGGTTCTTCATCGTCTGCGGCGCGATATCGTCGCCCCACTGAACTCGCTCGCCGGCCTCCTGCAATTTGTCAACAAGGTCTGAATAGGAATACTTTGGAAATGGCAACTCTACCGCCGGCATCTGGAGTTCCATGAATTTCAGGTCCTGATGGTTTCTCTCCTTGATCGATTCTATTACATGGACTATCATGCGTTCAAGAATCGACATCGCATCGTTGTAGTCTACAAACGCCCGCTCGACATCAATTGATACAGCCTCAGAGAGGTGTCGGTTAGTCCGCGATGGTTCTGCTCTGAAAATCGGCCCGATCTCGTAGACGCTTTCAAAAGCCATCGTCAGCTGCTCCTTGTAGAGCTGGGGGCTCTGCGCAAGAAATGCCTCCCGGTCATAGTAAAATATCGGAAAAAGCGCCGCTCCGCCCTCGGTTGCAGTCGCTATCATCTTGGGGGTGTTCACCTCGATGAACCCCTGCCTGAGGAGGAATTCCCTGATCGAGGCGAGCACGGTCTGGCGTATTCGGAACACCGAGACCAGGTAGCTGCGCCTGAGATCGACTGCCCGAAGGTCGAGGCGGGTATCAATGCCAACGGAAGACGTCTTTTCCTGCACCATGAATGGCGACGCCTTCCTTGCTATAGAGAATGCTTTGAGCTCGATAGGCACCAGCTCTGCCCCGTTTGGTGCCTTTTCTTGTGGCCTCGCTTTTCCCCGCACCGCTATCGAACTGTGCTCCTTTACCTCCTTTGCCATCTGGAAAAGCGAATCAGAGCATTCGCCTTTCTTTGCGGTAACCTGAATTTCGCCGTACGCATCCTTTACAATGATAAACTGGATATTTCCGTGGTCTCGGACACTTGAGACCCATCCCATCACTATGACTTCGGCGCTGTCATCGGCGGCAGATGCCAGTATTTCAGAGGAGTAATGTGTTCGTCTCCAGTGGCCAAGGTCTTGTTCTTCCAGCGCTTCGTCCAATTAAACAGTGCTTTACAGAGTAGGTTAATTTAACCTTACACTAGAGTCGATCCGAACGCACCGGGAATCAAGCAGTGGAAGCTAACTCTTTGCAGATGTTTTCAATGAATTCATGAACCATAACTCTATCTACAACACCGGTGACAAAGTGCGGTTTGCCTCCTCCGCGTCCGCTCGGGCCGGCAAACTTTTTGAATAATGCGTTACAATCCACCGACTTGATTTTTTCATTTCTTGCAAACACGATTCCTGCTGTCTCTGAATCAAGGTTAGCGAGTATTACCAGTACATTTTCACTTTCGATTTTCTTGCCTGCGAATTCCTGCATCATGTCATTTGAAATGTTCGAGATGATACCCTTGAACACGGTGAAACGTCCCAAGACTACCGGTCTGATTGCCTGAAGTTTTTCCGCGCCCAGAGCCCTTACCCTACTTCTGTTCGCTGTGTTTTCCTCTGCAAGCCGTCTTGCTGTGTTCTCGACGGTTTTGATGTTTGTGCCAAGTACGTTACAGACTCTATGAAGCTCTGCTGCAAGAGAACTCGCGGCCTCTTTTGCATCCCAGCCGACTACAAAGTCTAATTCGTATTCGCTCCCACTCTTTGATACCCTGCTCACAAGGAAAAAGTCGCATTCGCTCAGGTTCTTTGCATGATCCATCGCGCATGCTGCGAAGTCATGGCCTTCGATCTCTACAACGCGCACATTTCCTGATATCCTCTCTTCGTTTGCTCGGAGACCCGGGATTGCCTTTTTTGCTTCTTCGAGAGAATCAAAGTTGTAAGAATTGACTTCTCGTCCTTCCCGTATCAGCGCATTTACTTGTAATTGGGCCTTGAACACGAGATCAAGATCGAGATGTGGAATGACTATGAAAGCAGTATTGCTCGATTCCCTGTGCTCTACTTTGCGGACATGCAAGGTCTTGCCGAGCAGTTTCTGCAGGGAGCCGATGAATGCATGTTCTGCAGTGTGCGCTATCCTGTCATGCACAGGAGTCCTTTTGCAGAGCGGCTATAAATGTGCCTTCAGTCGCAAGAAGGATTTTAACCTCCCCAAAACAACCTTTTCATCGTAATGGCTGGCGCCAGGGTCAGTATAGCGACACTTGGGTCGCACTGCGCCCTGCAGGTGCTAAAGGGAGCAAAGGACGAAGGCCTTCACACTATTCTTGTGTCAGAAAAGAAGCGCCTTGACCTGTATCACCGCTTTCCATTCATTGACGAAATAATCAAAGTGGACGCATTCTCGGAGATTCTGGAAAGTTCAGTGGCCGGTAAGCTGAAACAGAAAAATGCGATTCTGATCCCGCATGGCACGCTAATTGCCCAGATGTCCAGCGAAGAAATCGAGAGTATCAAGGTGCCGGTGTTTGGCAACAAGTGGATCCTGCGCTGGGAGGCCAGTAGAGAGATGAAGGAAAAACTGATGCGCGAAGCTGGTCTGAAGACTCCTCGGTCCGTCAGCTCAAAGAACGAGATCAACGGACTGTGCATCGTAAAGCTTCATGGCGCAGCTGGCGGCCGGGGATATTATTTGGCATGGGACCGCGAAAGCTTTGAAGAAGGAGCGCGGCGGCTTGTGAAACAGAATGCGATACGGGGAGAAAATGATCTCTACATACAGGAATTCATTAGAGGGGTGCCGGTCTACCTTCAATATTTCTACTCGCCTCTTGGCAGGAGCCTGGAGTTGATGGGGATTGACAGGAGGTACGAATCAGATATCGATGGTCTTGGCAGGATCCCTGCAAAGCAGCAGCTGGGTGCCGGCGCCGAACCGTCATACAATGTGATAGGAAACCTGCCTTTGGTTCTGCGGGAATCGCTGCTCGATGGAGTCTACAAAATGGGCGAAAGCTTTGTGCAGGCTTCGGAACGTCTGGTCGCTCCGGGCATGACAGGGCCCTTTTGTCTGGAGGGAGTCTACGACAGCGAGGGCACATTCACGACCTTTGAATTTTCTGCACGAATAGTTGCTGGTACCAACCTTTACGTTAACGGCTCCCCCTATTCAGACCTGCTCTATGACGAACCGATGAGCATGGGAAGGAGAATAGCGCGCGAGATCAAGATGGCAAAGCGAAAAGGCAAGCTTAAGTCAGTTGTGACCTAGCCATATTCGTCTCTTGATTGCAATAACGGCCTTTGCGGCCAATATTGCAGAGGAGCCTGCAAGTGCCAGGACAAAGGCAGAAGTACTAAATGGCAGCAGAGATGGAGCCAGGGCAAGAGTTGCCATCAGGAATGAGGCTGCCACTCCCACGATCGCCAGCAACAGAGTTACTCTTACTTTGTTGCCTACAGAAATGCCGGCGGGAAGAAGGTAAACCGAACCTATCATAGAGCTCGCAATGGAGCCTGCCACGATTGCCCCTGCTTCGCCGCCAATGGCGGAATGCGCGCGCTCCGACGCCACAAGCATGCCAAACAGTGGGTACAGGCCTGCCTTGACCATATTCTGAAGCCATGGCTGCTCCCTCTCGTAATCGGCAACCTGGGGGCTGAATGAATAGTAAATGGCGTTGAAGGCGCTGATAAAGGCAGACCCCGATGCAGTTGAGAGTATGTGCTGCTCGCGGAAGTTGCGGAGGTACTGTACCTGCGGGGCGAGTTCAGAGCCAAAGGCTGCGGTGGCAATAAGGCACCCTGACGGCTGATCTATTGGCGGAGGAGGCGAATTGCTGCCCTGAAGGACAAAAAGCTCGATTTTCGCGCCTTCGCCTTCGCCGTTAATGTTTACTGCTGACAATGTTACGCTGCCCTGCTGGGAGAAGGTGTACTGGTAGGAAAAAGTGCCCAGTTCTGAAGTCATGTGTTTTCTGTGAATTTCGTTTCCGCCCTGAGTAAACACTAGATCAAAAGACGAATGTCGCGCCAAGTCGCCGGTCAACGGGTTCTGAAGGTTCATGACAAATGTTGTGGGTGTCCCTGTTTCGATCACTTCAGGCCCCCAGGACATCTGGAACAGGTACTTTTCTGTCGGGGCGGAGAGAAAATCAAGCGGGAATTTTGGCTTCTCGGCAGGTCGCAGCGTGAACAAAGCTACGTCGGATCCCTCTTCCACAGAGTCTGCCAGGCGTAGCAGCCTGGTGTTTGATACGACAAAATGCACAATGCGATTCTCTTCAGATGTGTAGTCGTCAATCTGTATCGACTCGGCCGGAAGCTCGATGCCATTCAGGCTTCCCCTGTAGCTGTTTGTCTTTAGCGCCTCGATGGATTTTGGGAACTGTAACTCCATGTGGAGTACGGGTACTAAAGCCAAGTAAGCGGGATCCCAGTCGAAGGGCATTTCGAATTCAATTGTGCCGTTTTGATAGCCAAAATCCGTGACATCGTCGTAATACGTCTTGACAACAATGTCCGCCTGCCCTTCATCTGTCTCCGCGGTAAAGTGGAGCGCGTGTGTGACGCTAATGAAAAGATCGAATCTGAGATCATTGGGCGCAGCTATGCCGGGGCTATCTTTCTCAACGACTACGATGATCCTGTACAGCCCTCCGGTCGCAAGTATCTCGCTCCTGATTTCGACCGGATCGTGCTGGTTCACATCTATTGGGTCCTGGGGGCCCGCAGACTCGTGACCCGTGATCTGCCAGCCGGTGATGTTCTTGTCTGGCAGCAGGTTGGCTAGAAAAACTCCGTCAGCTGACTTGAAGCGCTGGTCGAGCAGAGTATCATTCTGAAGCGCGACTGCTATCCTGTAATCGATGCCAGAAACGGTGACATTGCTATTCTGATCGAACAGCCTTATGAGCAGAAATGGCCTGTCAGACATGGTGAACGGTACAACGGCAGGCCGCATAATCCCCTCCACAGCCAGCTGCTTGCCTCCGACAGTGATTGGAAGTGATTGGTCCTGACCCAGGCCATGTCCATAGGCGCTGTTCGCGAGTAACGTGGAAAAGAGAAAGGCCAGCGCGGCGAGCGCGCAAAAGCTCCGCTTCACGCAGCTTCTGCTACAGAAAGGCAAGATAAAGATTTGGCGAGAGATACTGATCTCGCGGCGATTCAGACAGATATAGCTTTTTGTTCAGAGGTGATTGACCGGCGTATCCTGGAATAGTCTGCTACTTTCTACCAAGCAGCCTTGTTCTAGTCAAAGCTATTGTCGCGACAATCGCAGGAAATACTATCAATAGCGACAGGGGGAATTCTGGAACCACCATTGCTCCCATGACTTCTATGGATGGCATATCCTTGTCCAACATGAACATTATCGTAGTTGAAGAGATCGTCTGATTCGTGGTATATTTGATTTCGTGCCCGTCTGCTGTCCTTACCATGTTGATCCCTTCGATCATTGTCGCGGGCAGCGAAAGTTCCACCTCGCCCGAGCCCTCGAAAGTCAGCTTCACTGATTTGCCTGGATCGATATCGATTGCAGTAAGGTTCGCTCCAGCGGACTTGCCAGTCACCTCGTATGTCTTGCCATCAAGCGTTATCGTTTTCTTGATGGTGGTTTCGCTGCCAGGGTGCGAATCTAATTTCAGGCCGTATGCCTTTTGAAGATTGGGATGAACCTGTGAGTGAAGAATCAGTTCGACATCGGCGGTCGTTTCTTTTTCCTCAACAGCCGCTACCAGATGTTCAAGACCTTCTTCGAGGTCCACTAACGCGATTACCGATACTATGGGCCGGAGACTTTTCACTTGATCGTTGAACAGATGAAGAGTCCTGTTTGCAAGCCCCAGGGAGCTCTGATAATGCGCGAAATCCATAATCTCACCGTGATCGCCCATGCTGGTATGCTCATCGTGTCCATGCCCGCCTCCGCCTGTCTCTGCACCGTATGCGGCTCTGTAGTGTTCGCTAACTCCGTCTGCCATCGTAGCCAATGTCAATGCCCACACAGTAACGTTATTTCTCTGTTCGTTATCGATCCTGACGATGACAACCTCTGCAAGTAGGTCGTTTATCTCTTGAACCTTGGTAGCTACTTCTTCCTCTGCAGCACTTCCGACCGAATCGTGCAGTTCTTCAAGTGCAGCGGGAAGATCCCTGCCGAGCCTTTCGTTCCTCTCGGCTATTTCCTCGATGATGTGCTCATCAAGGTGATTGTGAGCATGCTCGGCATGCTTCAGCGCAAGTGTCGCGTTGGATGGGGCGTTGGTATGAACCAGCGCGAGCTCGACTTTGATACTTTCAACGAGGGCTAGAAACGATGCACTTTCATCGCCAGAAAAATCATGGGCATAAGCAGAGTTTGATGTGTAGGCAAGCCCGAAAACTGTGAAACTGGCCACCATCAGAACGGAAATGCTCCTTGCCTTCAATTCAGATTCCATTGGGCATTAACCGTTAATTAGTGTTATAGTACATTCACCGAATTCCTCAGATCTTTTTTCGGGAATGAAGGTAGATGGCAATTCCTGTAATAACGATGGCTGCCGGCGTAACGAAGTACAGCATCAATTCATCGATCGGCATTAGCTGGCCTGGACTTTCAACCAAGAGATCAAAGCTTGCGAGAAGTGGCGTTGTCTGGTACTTTTCATCTCCGGGCACCCTGGTCTGAAGCGTAACCACGTATAGGCCGGCTTTTTGAAAAATGTAAGGAATCGTAATGTCGCTGTACTCGTACAGATTGTACGGAATTTGTTCTACTGGCTGGCCCGAATTCTTTTCGGATATCACGACTGCAGAATAGATGCCAAAAATGTTTGTATTGTTCTGAAGGACGCTAAAGTTGAGATATGTGGTGTTGCTGCCGACCTGAGGAATTGAAGGGGATGGCGCGAAAGTAATCTGGTATTCGTCTACGTATTTAGTTTCTCCGAAGAAATGCCCTTGAGCGCTGCTGGCATGGACGCAGATTAGGGTTATGATCGGCAGCAGGAAGAGAATCCTCCGCATTCATGAAATTCTTACAAGATGCATATTTCAATCATGCGAGTGGTGCATTACGAACGCACGCAATTTCCACACTCCCCACTCTATAGCGCTTGCCTGACGACATGTTCGTTGCGTGTAGCTGGGGCCGCCTGGCCGACCCGATGCAACGACACTACTCTGGACTTGCCATTCGCTTTCTTTTCTTCATCATTAGCACTGCGATGACGGCCGCAGATGCACCGCCACCCAGCACGGGAACCACCACGCCGAGATAGTCAAGCGGACCGGCGATATTCAGAAGGAAGGTAAAGGTCAGTGTTTCCCCGCTGTAGGCATAGTCCTTTAGATCTACATAGAGCACGTATCGCCCGGTTTCCGGAAACGCATAGTCGATTGTGTGGTGACCATATGGGACAACTACTGGGGTGGTTCTGTGGAGCTCCACGCCATCCTTTACGATCCTGACTGATATCGGAACGTCGACAAGATCGTCGCCGTTGACTCCCGCCATTCGCAGCAGGATCTTTGCCGGGCTCCCGACGACCGGACTTGCCGGCTCAGTGGTCATTTCGAAATCATAGTTTCCTATTCTTTGCTTGCTGGCGTTTAGTAGCGGGTCTGCGAAAGCTTCGCCGCCAAGAATCAGGATTCCTGTCACAATAGAAAAAACAAGAAGCAATCCGCGTGGCTGCAACTTTCCAATGTTTTCGCTACCGGCTTATAGTTCTTCTACCGTCTCGGCGTAGCTGTCGACCAATCTGTCCACAAAGCTGGATTTGTACTTTGAGAGCACGTCGGCCACCAGCTCTCTGTCGGCGAGCCTGTAGAGGCGGTACTCCCCATGCCTCACGATTACTATCCCGCCTTCTTTGAGTCTCTTTAGGTGCAGCGAAATAGTAGAAGGGGCCTTTCCGGTGTATTCGACGATTTCGGAAAAGGTGCACAACTCGTGATCGAAAATGAATAGCAGTATCTTTCTGATGGGTTCGTGCCTGATGTACTTTAGGACAGCTGATTCGTCGTCCGAGATGCTGAGCGGGTAGTATCGCGTCATTCGGGACTTTCTGTCCACTTTTACAAGATCCGACCTTTCAAGCGATGACAAGTGATACGCAAGTACCCCGTTAGCAAGCCCGCTGAGCCTCATGAGCTCACGGTAGCGTATCCCGGGGTTCTGGACTATTTGCTGCAAGAGAAGTCCCTTGGTGTCTGCTGTTTCTGGAACCTGCAAGCTACTTGTTCACCTTGAGCACACCCAGGCCGAACATGGCCAGCATTCCCAGCAGGATAACATGTGGCAACTCGATATTCAATGCGGAAATGTCAAACATGCTGACAAGGGCCGACGCGTCGAGCAGGTAGAGGAGCTCAACTACAGCAAGTGCCATGAACCCGATTGTCATGAACAGCAGACGCATGCCAGTGGTCCTTGCGTAGGCAAGAAGCGAAACGATGCTCAGAAAGATTGCGATGGTCAGGCTGGCGAGGTGAAGCGTGATATGATAGATCATCGACGGGTGCACGAGATGGGGCATGACTATTGGGGCCACGACACCGATAACAATGGCCGTAATCAGGCCGAGCATTATCGGCTTGCTCACAGACTCCTGCGCGGGCACTCCAGCGCTGCCCTTTTGCATACAACAGATAGTGAGGGTGCCCCTCTAATAAGCGGACTGGTACAGACCCCGAAATGATAAGGAGTCACGGATCCTCTATTTCGATCGCTAGGAATTCCCTAGACGAAGAGCATGTCGGACGTTTCGCCTTAGATCCACGGTGCTTTTTGTAAAGGCAAGCGCGCTTATGATTATCCCACCCGCTATGGCGGGTCCAGCGACATCTGGCAGCGAAAATCCAAGCTGCGGGATAGGATCGGGCCTGCCATCTCCCTGTTGGCCGTTGCCGTCGCCAGGCACAGGCGAAGGCGGCTTTGCAGTTATTGTGATGCTTCCAAGAGATGCGCCTCGCTGCGCAGCAAACCATATCCTCCCTTTGTCGTCAAAGGTGATCCACTGGATGAATGAACCCGCAATCGGTATTCTGACCTCCGTCGAAGCGCCGGTCCTGGGATCTATCACACCTATCCGGTCTATTTCGTGCTGTGCGAACCAGAGGTAGCCGTAGCTGTCCATGGCCATGCCAAACGGCAGACCGGCTTCGTTCACTACGGGATACTTGCGAAAAGTGCCAAGCATTGGGTTGTAGGCCGAAATTGTGTGGCCGCCATGCTCTGAAATAAAGATGCCAGCCCCCCTAGGGTCAGGAAAAACTGCGGAAGGTTCGTCAAGCTCCATCCTTTGGATTGTCGGCCTGTACTCTGTAATATTGCCGTTAGCAGGATCTATCATGGCAATGCTGCCGGCGGCCTCTGCAAGCCAGATATTGCCCCGCCCGTCCGCGGCAATCCCGACTGGAATGGAGCCGCGGGTTGGGATTTCAAAAGAGGAGAACTGTTCGGTTGCCGGATCGAACCGGACTACCTTGTTCGCCTGGACCACCGGAACCCAGAGGTTGCCATTGGCGTCCATAGCAAGCCCAGATAGCACTCCATCCTCGGGGATCTCGAAATTTGTTGTGGAACTGGTCTCTGGATCGTACAGACCCAATATTCCGTTTACAGGATCAATGAACCAGAGACTGCCTTCGGGAGTGAGTACGGTCTGGGTAATCAGGTTGGCGCCTTCCACTGTATGAGCCGTATAGTTTCCCGTTTCGATGTCAAGCTGCCAGATCCTTCCACTGCCTGGAAGCGTGTCGCCCGCCCACATCGACTGCCTCTGCGCGTCAAAGAGCGGAAACAGCGGAAGGCTCCTGTCCGGCGTCCTGTATTCCTCGACAGCGAACTCTAGATCGCCGATCGAAGGCTTTACATTTACATCGACTGCCGCGAGCATGTTACTGCCCTGGGTGTTGACGCCTTCTATTTCCATCGCCCACACACCGGAGAGGCTAAACGCCGCATTCGCCCCAAAGACGCCGGGAGATTTTTTCGTCAGCTCGACTGTAATTGGACCGATCCCCCTTTCAATCTGCGTCAATTTCATGGTGGCGGACTCTAGCCCCGTGGCATCGTTGCCTTGCCGATCCACGAAGGAGATCGTAAAGTTGTTCTGACCCACGGCAAACGGCGCTATCGAAATGTGGATCCGGCCTTCGGTGTTGTAGACAGTTCGCACAAAGGTAGTATCCAGCTCCTCGGCAAAGGCTTCCTGATCCCCCGCCTCCTGCTGATATGCCGGAAACTGGCCCGAGGGCAGCGTCCCATTTGCCATTACTGACACGGCGAACAAGAGCGCAATTCCCACCGCCGCCTCTGCCTTGAGCGTCTTGTCATAATGCCTGAGCCTCGGAGCTGCCAGTTGTGCTCCTCCATTCATTACTTCAACTGCCTTTTTCTGTACCACAAACTGCGAGTACGCCCCCATCGCGACCATAACTCCCGCCAGGGCGAGCTTGACTGCAAGTACCTGGCCGTAGAATGAGGCCAGCGTAAGCGAAAGGTCGCTTTCAATCATTGACAGCAGGAGGGGACCGGTTATCACCGCGATGCCAAGCAGCGTCACCACGATTATAGAGAATCGTGGAATCAGCAATGAAAGCGATGCTGATCTTGTTCTCTCGTCCTTGACCGCGAGCAACTTTGGTACCACGGCAAAGCCAAGCAATACCAACCCGCCTATCCATATCGAGGCTGCCGTGTTGTGGAAAAAGTCAAGTACTATTGCCGCTACCTGCTCGGTGGCTGCCGCGTGGGCGATGAGGCTTGAAGTAACCAGCACTGCAAGTCCGATGATAAGCATCGCGTAAAGCTCTGCCTTGGCTGCAGTGGTATTGTTCTTGGCCAGCCTGTGGTGAACAGCGGCTGCGATCCCTAAAAGTATCGAAGACTGGAGCATCCGAGTTATCCAGACATTGCCAAACCTCGTGGCAATAGCTTCTGGAACACTCGCTTCTATAGAGATAGCCTGTATTATTATCATCGCAACTCCCGATGCAAGGATCAGGCACGCACCGACAATGATGACTTTCATCATTGCCCTGTCAATTCGGACCCTTGACTGAGAAAGTGCTGCCTCGAGCCACGGCACCCTGCCTATCGGCTTCCAGATCCAAAGTGCCCCGAATGCCGCGCCGACCGCCATCACCTGTCCTACCATCCCCGGGAACCTTGACGCGGTTTCCTCAGGCGATATGATGTCTCTTTGCTGCGGGGCATCAGGGGGCACCGTGGTACCCACACCAAAGGTAAAAGTCTCAGAGGTTACGTGGCCATCGACTGCAGAGAGAACTCTGGCGCTTACCGTGTAGACGCCTTCGGGTAGTCCAGGCTGTATCGTGACTCCTATTGAAGCAGTGTCTCCTGCGACTTGGTGGGGGTCGTTCATGTCCACCCGGCTCCCTGCCGGCCCCAGGACAGAGATCTTGCTGTAGCTCAGCTCGATTGGCTCGCTAAAGAAAACATTGACTTCTGCCGGCGATCCAGGTATGCTTTGAAATGCCCTTGGGGATGAATCGAGATAGGCGGCGTGAGCAAAGGACGGTTGGACCAGACTGGGTACAAACATCAGCACTATTACCGCCGTCGAAAAAGCGAGAACATAGCGGGGCCGCAGAAGGCCGCCAGAAGCCATAAGTAAAATGTGCCCTCCACTATATTTGACTCTTGCTTGTTTTGTGGTACAAACACCGAAGTTCGGCTAAAGATTATAAATATTGCACGATGAATCATGATGAATGAAAAAAGTTGTCCTGCCAATCGTTGTGCTCTCTCTTTTGATTACCAGTTTTACCAGCCTTCCTTCCGCGTCGGCCCACAATGAATGCGAACGCGGTGACATCAGGGTCGTAGGTGGCTGGGTAAGCGAACCGCCCCTTGTCGGCCAGCTTAACGGCATAGAGCTAGAGATTACAAGGATCTCCAGTGACCAGGCCATAGCAAACGCCCTGGCTCAACTTGAAGTGACCGTCAAGAAAGGGACGCTTACAAAGGCGCTTGAATTTCTACCGACAGAAGAGCCCGGAACCTATGACGCAGAGATCCTTCCGACGCAGACAGGACAATACGCGGTAGTCATGACTGGCACTGTTGCTGGACAAGCCTATGACTGCCAGGTCGAGATTGAAGATGTCGAAGACACAAGGCAGATAGAGTTTCCACCGGCAACCGGTAACGGCGGAAATCCCATTCCACCAGACTTTCTGCAGCAATTCCAGGAAGCGATAGCAGACCTTAGCGGTCAGATCGATACGGCGGTAACATCGTCCGAGGAGGCTAAGGAGGCGGCGCTGGCTGCAACAGAGTCGGCTTCAGAGCTGAAGTCCGCGGCTGACAGGGCTTACCTCTTTGGCATGGTAGGCGTCGGAGTCGGAGTAGCAGGCATCGTAATAGGAGTAGTGGCTCTCTCCCGAAGCAGGGAAAGGGCCTAGAACAGCCGGAACCTGCGCATCATAACTGTGACTGCACCCATAGATGCTGCTACCGCGCCTATCGCACTGGCCGGAAATTCCGGAGTTACTTGTATTGGAAACGTGGCGGTTTCAGGATTTATTGGGATCGGCGGAAAACCAAGACCAAGGACCCTGACTTCGACCGTATACTCGCCGTTCTCGGAGAACTTGTATGGAACCATTATCGTCCCTTCAACGTTGTGAATGAGAGGCTGATTGAGAACCCGTGCTGCACTAAAGATCTCGCTTTCACCCTGCTTGATAACAAAGTCATAGTCCTGGTGTTCGTGCAGAGTAGTTGAATTGGGATTCAGAAACGCCACCTTGAATCTTACGTCGGTAGAATTGCTGATTATTGGTTCTAGCATTATGTCTAGCGACCCGCCGCTCAGGGGCTTTGTCATGCTTGCTCCAGACTCCTGCGAATAGGCTGACGGCAGAATGCCGGCAACAAGAATAGCAGTCAAAAGCGCCGCAACCGAATAGCCGTTGTTGCCCATAGCTGTTGGGTGGACTAGAACCTAAATAAATTGTTGCTATTCCGACGGGCAAGTATTGCGATGGCACCCATCAATCCTGCAACTACCCCCAGCACCCCAGCTGGAAATTCTGGCGTTACTTGTATAGGAAAGGATGCACCTTCGCCGAGACCGTCTATGTCGTCTATCCTGATGGTGTACGAGCCCGGCTCTTCAAAGCTGAATCGCTGCTCGCTGGCGGTCTGATCTACCCTCCTGAGTTCTTGACTGCCACTTTCTTCATAGACCATGATGTCGTATTCCATGTCTTCTAATTCGGCACTCGTCTCCGGCTCGATGAATCTGATTGAAAATGTATTATCGTGGCCGATGTCGTCGGGAGTCCATGTCATTTCAACTATGAATGTTCCCTGATCGCTCAGGGCTTCAAGGCTGATCTGCTGCTGAGCAGCCGCTTGACCCATTGAAAGCGTGAATATCACAGCGCTGGCTATGATTGGGGTCATCAATGCGAGGAACAGGCATCGCAAAGACATGACGCGTGAGGTCATGAATTAACAAAAAAGAAAGGAGAAAAGAAGAGTTAGACTCTTCCAAAGAAGCCTGTGGTGTTGCCTTTAGCGAATCTTGTGTATCCAATGATTGCAGCGATTGATGCTCCCAGTATCAGTGCCACTACGACCGGGAATTCCGGAATAACCATCGTTCCCATTATGTCGATTTCTGTTTCGCTCGCTGGCACTGTAAACTTTATCGTCGTTGCTGTGTCGTCCTCACTCACTTTCTCAAAGGTTACCTGCTCGTCTCCGGCCATTACCGCATTGATGCCACTGATCATTGACTTTGGCAATGTCAGCTCTACTTCTCCAGCCGTGTCAAAGGTCACCGCCACCGCTTCGCCGGCTTCAATCTCGGCTGTTGCAGACTTGATCGTCTCGGATTTTCCGGTTATCACGTATTCGTTGCCATCAAGGGTTGCTGTAGTGGTAAATTCTGCCGGACCGGTGCTACCTGCCACCATCACTGTGCCCACCATGGCTGGGTGCAGCGTGCAATAGTATGGGAATTCGCCTGCTTCAGTGAATGTGTAATTAAAACTCGCCCGTGGCGCTATGATTACTGAGAATGGTGCTTCAGCGGTACCTCCAAACTTGCCGTCCGGTCCTCCCGATGGAGTTCCAGAGGTTGCCGTATGCGTGTTCGGCGGGTCGTTGTTTGTCCATATTACGGTGTCACCAACGTTTACATTAACTGGATTAGGACTGTATGCGTCCGTGGTTTTCGTACTAGCGCCTGGTGCCATGTCTACGTTTACTGTTGCAGCAAAGGCCGGGACGGATGTCGATATTGGTATTAGCATTGCAGCAAAAATTGCCGCCATGCCGACAGCGACTGCAATCTTCGTGTTCATTGGCTAGGAACGATATTTCAAGGCATAAAAAGCTTGTTTTTGGCCTGCCATTATGTCAGAACAATCTTGCATGGTTGAGTCAAAGGGAATTGCAACTAGATGGCTACATGTGGAACAACGCGACAATCCCCTAAGTTTTTATGCATTGCGCATGCAGACAAAGCTTGTGCGCATTGTGTCTTTCCTTCCAAGCGCAACCGAAACCCTGTACGAGCTTGGTGCCGGCAGCAAGGTTGTGGGCGTGACTCATGAATGCAACTATCCCCCGCAGGCCAAGAAAAAGACTCGGGTAATCAGGCCAGCTTTTAATCCCGAGAAGATGACAGGAAGGGAAATTGATACGGTGGTAGTCGAGCTGTTGCGATCGGGTAGCGACATATACATTGTAGACGACAAGGCGCTGAGAAGGGCCAATCCCGATCTTATCGTTGCCCAGGGATTGTGCGAGGTATGTTCGCCGTACACAAAAGAGATAACCAGGGCAGTCGATATCCTAGGCGGCAAGCCAGAAGTTCTAGTTCTTGACCCACACGATCTGGATGACATACTTGTCAGCATCATGGATGTGGCTGAAAAAATCGGCAAAGTCGCAGAAGGGAGAAGGCTTGTCGCCTTCCTTCAAAAGCGAATCGATGTGGTAAGGCGACTGCGTGCAGAGTCCAGGCAAAAGGTCCTTTGCCTCGAGTGGCTTGATCCCCTGTTTACAGCGGGCCACTGGGTTCCCCAGATGGTGCAATATGCTGGCGGAATTAACGGCGTGAGCGTTGCAGGCGAGGCATCACGCAGAATGGATATCGAAGAAGCAGTCAGGCTGGATCCGGACATCATCGTCCTGATGCCGTGCGGATTTGACATTGAAAGAACCAGAAAAGAGTTGCCTGCGCTGGCCACGAATGAAAAATGGAAGTCGCTGCGAGCAGTAAGGAATCGGAACGTCTATGCTGTTGACGCGGGATCATATTTCAGCAAGCCCGGTCCGAGAACTATAACAGGGCTTGAAATAATGGCGAAAATTCTGCACCCCGGTGCCTCGCGGCGAATCAGGGTCCCAAAAGGATCATATAGAAGGTTATTGCGTTAGCGAGACTTCGATGTAAACATCGTCCGGTATTTTCAGGCGCATCAGCTGCCTAATGGCCCTGTCGTCCGCCCCTACATCAATAACTCTTCTGTGGATGCGCATCTCGTACTTGTCATAGGTATTTGTCCCCTGGCCGCAGGGGGACTTTCTGGTGACTACCTTGAGTTTCTTGGTCGGAAGCGGATGGGGGCCCTTGAGCTTTATGCCTGATTTTTCTCCGATCCCCTTTATCTCGCTGCAGACGCCTTCCAGTGTTGAAAGGTTTGTGCTGGTGAGCTTTATTCTTGCTGCCTGCGGCATCCACTATTCACTTACTTTTTGTTCGGGTCGTACTTTTCGGTGATGCTCAGCACGACTCCTGCGCCGATGGTTGTGCCCATGTCACGCAGAGCGAACCGTCCGATCTCGGGAAAGTCCTTGAAGGTTTCAATCGGCAGTGGCCTTACTGGCTTGATCCTTACGATTGCGGCGTCGCCGGTCTTTAGGAACTTTGGATTCTGCTCTGTAGTTGCACCAGTCCTTGCGTCAATCTTTGAAACAAAGGCCGATATGGTCGCCGCGACCTGCGCAGTGTGTGCGTGCAGCACTGGAGTGTAGCCGGGGGCAATTGCGGTCGGATGGTGGATTACGATTAGGCGCGCCTCGAACTCTTTTGCGACCATTGGTGGGTCGCTTGCGGAGCCTATCATGTCGCCGCGCTTTATCTGCTTCTTGTCTACTCCTCTGAGGTTAAAGCCAACGTTGTCACCAGCTTCTGCTGACTCCATCTGGGTATGATGAGTCTCTATCGACTTGATGTCGCCAACTGCACCTGATGGCATGACGATTACCTTGTCGTTTGGCCTCATCTTGCCTGTTTCGACTCTCCCTACTGGCACGGTGCCGACGCCGGTGATAGAGTAGACATCCTGCACGGGAATACGGAGAGGCTTGCCTGTCGGCTTCTCTGGCGGATCGAACATGTCGAGTGCCTCTGCTAGGGTTGGCCCCTTGTACCATGCCATGTTCTCTGACTTTTTGATCAGGTTGTCGCCCTTCCATCCCGATATCGGAATAAATTGGATCTTGGCAGTATTGTATCCTACCAGCTTTAACATCTTGTCAACCGCTTCCTTTGCTTCCTTGTAGCGTCCCTCCTGATAATTGGCGTCGTCCATCTTGTTCAGCGCCACGACTATCTGGCCTACACCCAGAGTCCTTGCAAGGAAAGCATGCTCTCTGCCCTGTCCTCCGGGCTCGATCGCTGCTTCCATCTCACCGGGCTTTACAGAGATCACGAGTATTGCGGCGTCAGCCTCTGACGCGCCAGTGATCATGTTTTTGATGAAGTCCCTGTGACCTGGAGCATCGATCAGAGTATAGAAATACTTTGGCGTTTCAAACTTTTGAAAAGCGAGATCGATAGTGATACCTCTTTCGCGTTCATCCTTGATGCTGTCCAGCACCCATGCATACTTGAAAGTGTCGCCCTTTCCGGTTGCTTCCGATTCCTTTGCATATGCGTCAATGGTTCTCTGGTCGATGGCACCGAGATCAACCAGAAAATGACCTACGGTAGTTGATTTGCCATTATCGACATGACCGACAACCACCAAGTTCATGTGTGGCTTCTTGCTAGCGCTCATACAGCAACAACACTTCATGGGCTTTATTTGTATTTCGCCCATGTTTGTTGCAAAATCCGTTATTGTCAGGATCGGTTTTACATTGCCTCAGTTCAAGCGCAATCGAGTCGCGCATCAGGCCTTGAATGTGAAGACATCGGAAAAGTTTTAAACCGAAAAATCATGAGCTTCAATCATGCGAATTACGCTAAGTGCCATCAAGGCGGACATTGGAGGGATTGGCGGACATACGAGGCCAAGCGACGAGCTCGTCGATACTGTTCGAAATTTTGTTTCCAGAAACGCAAAGGGGCTGCTGGTTGACTACTATGTGGGCTACACAGGCGACGACATACACATCATAATGACGCACACTCACGGAGTAGACAATGAAAAAATACACAAGCTAGCATGGGATGCGTTTACTGAAGGCACGCGAGTTGCAAAGGAACAGGGACTTTATGGTGCAGGTCAGGACCTTCTGAAGGATTCCTTCTCTGGCAACGTGAAGGGCATGGGGCCGGGAGTTGCGGAAATTGAAATGGAGGAACGCCCAAGCGAGGTATACTGCATCTTTGCCGCTGACAAGACTGAACCCGGTGCATTCAACTTTCCTTTATGGCGAATGTTCGTCGACGCCAGGAGCAACACGGGCCTCCTAATCAATGAGAATCTGGCTGAAGGTGTGATATTTCGGATAATGGATGTGATGGAAGGCAAGATTGCGGAGCTAAAGATGTGGGAAGACAAAGCAGAGCTCGAGGCGGCGCTGATGTACCCGGGAAGGTATGTAGTCCACTCGGTGATCACTGCAGATAGGTCCGATCAAATAGTTTCCGCCTCAACAGACAGGCTACACAACATTGCCGGGACCTACGTTGGCAAGGACGACCCGATCGCGATTGTCAGAACCCAAAAGAACTTTCCCGCGACGGAGGAAGCTGGAAGCGCGTTTAATGACCCTCATTTCGTCGCAGGCAATACCAGGGGCAGTCATCACATGCCCCTGATGCCGGTAAAGCTCAATTCTGCCGCGTCACTGAACTATTCAATCCCGATCGTTTCATGCCTCCTCTTCAGCATGCACAACGGCAAGCTCACAGGCCCGCATGATGGATTCGGAACTGCAGACTGGGAGCTGCAGCGGATGCGGGCTTCCGAGCGGGCCATGGTAATGCGCAACCAGGGATTCATACACCCAGCCACGCTGGTTCCGGACGAACTGGAGTACAACAAGGGATATGAGGCCCGCATGGCAAAGCTGCGAACCAAATTCAAGGACATTGACGAGATCGTCAAGAGCAAGGCCAAGAAATCCGCGACCGCAGCAAAATCCAGAGCCGGCGGCAAGCGTTGAAGCGGCCGCTGATCATTAATTTCAAGAATTACGAGGAAGTTTCTGCAGCGGGCACTGTAAAGCTAGCCAGAGCCGCCCAGAAAGTCGCTGAAAAATTAAAGGTTGAAATCGTGGTCGCGCCGCCACAGCCGGCGCTGGCCCTTGTCGCCAAAAGCGTCAAGATCCCCGTCATATGCCAGCATGTCGACTCTGAAAAACAAGGCTCGACGACCGGCTTTTTTCTCCCCGAGGTTGCAAAGTCCTATGGCGCTGTCGGATCGCTTATCAACCATAGCGAGCACAGGATCGAGATGAAGACCATCGCGGCTATCGTGGAGCGGATGAAAAAACTGAGAATGACTTCCATAGTCTGCGCCCGCGCGCCACACGAAGTAATGGAGATCTCGGTTTTTCAGCCTGACTTTATCGCGATCGAACCTCCGGAACTTATAGGCAGCGGTAGGGCAGTTTCAAAAGAAAACCCTGCCATAGTAACGAGGTCAATAGATGCTGCAGGTCCGCGTTCCAAAGTTATTTGCGGGGCGGGCATAACTGACAAGGGCGACGTGAAAGCGGCTATGAAGCTCGGGTCCCGCGGAATCCTCGTCGCGAGCAGCATCGTCAAGGCGGACTCTTGGCAGGACAAGATAGCTGAACTCGCCTCGGGCATAAAGTAGGTGGCTTAAATCAGCTCCTGGGCCTGGGCAGGTTCCAGTTGTATTTCATTGCCAGCATCCTCATGGCCGTCACGGCCACGATGCTTGGAATCGCGGCGATATTTAGTTCGACCCCGGCTGCAAGCAGCGCAAAGAATATCACGACTCCTACAAAGCTCGCTGACGCGTAGAGCTCTTTCACAAATACGATCGGAACTTCGTTAACAAACACGTCCCGTAAGATGCCGCCGCCCACCGCTGTCAGTAAGCCCGCAAACGCCATAGCGAGAAAGTTCAAGCCGAGAAGGTTGTACGCGATTGTAGCCCCGATTATCGTAAAGACTCCAAGGCCTATGGCATCAAACTTTAGGAGCAGATTCCAGTGCCTTCGCAGCGAACGGTGCAGAAAGAACATCGCAATTCCTGTTGCAGTGGTTATCACGAGGTAGAGAGGGTTCATGACAGAAAGCGGCGGAATTTGGCCAAAGACAAGATCTCGCAGGACTCCTCCGGCGACTCCGGTTATGGTTGCAAGAATGATTATTCCGACAATATCTGACTTGTGTTCTATCGCCTTGAACGCGCCTGTGACTGCAAATGCCATTGTGCCAAAGAGGTCGAGTGCCTGGATAAGGAGCGAACCTACATCAGCCGACATTATCAACACCTAATTGCCTCAGCTGACCACGCCCCGATCTAGCAACGAGCGCAATGATTTGAAATTATCGGTGGGACACGCACAACATTTTAAGCCTTGCCGGGAATTGATCTCCATCTAGCCATGTCTGAAGAGGGCAGCTTTGGTAAAGCCGCGCCGTCGCCGAGACCGATATACTTTTTTGATGAGGCCGACGGCAGGAACAGAGCTCTTCTTGGAGGAAAGGGTGCCGGTCTTTCAGAGATGACAAAGCTCGGGCTTCCCATTCCACCGGGTTTTACGATCACAACTGAAATCTGTGAAAAGTTCTACGAAGCGGGAAAGCGTCTGCCCGACGGACTCATGGACGAGGTCCGCAGCTCGATACGCAAATTGGAGAACTTGACAGGCAAAAAGTTTGGCGATCCTGCCAACCCCCTGCTGGTTTCCGTGAGGTCGGGCTCGGCAGTGTCCATGCCTGGAATGCTCGATACCATTCTGAACCTTGGTCTAAACAAAGAGACCGCGGAGGGGCTTGCCAGAAAGAGCAATGACAGGACCTTTGCCTGGGATGCATACCGGCGGTTCTTACAGATGTTTGGCAAGATCGTTTTCGGAGTCGATGACAGGAAATTTGACTCGATTATGGCAGGAAGAGACCCTTCCAGCGCCAAGGTTCTACAAGAGATCGTGGATTTATTCGAGCAGCTCTGCGAATCTTCAGGCAGAAAGTTTCCGACCGATCCCTATAAGCAGCTAGAGCTGGCGATAGATGCGGTATTTAGATCGTGGATGGGCAAGCGCGCAGTGGAATATCGGAAGCAATACAACATCACTCCCGATAGAGCAAATGGAACGGCGGTGACCGTTGTCGCAATGGTGTTTGGCAACATGGGCCACGACAGCTGCACCGGGGTGGTCTTTACCAGGGATCCCGACACGGGAGAAAAGAGGCTGTATGGCGACTACCTGACGAATGCTCAGGGAGAAGATGTTGTTTCCGGCAAGTCGACTCCGGACCATATTGATTCGTTAATCAGCGAGATGCCGCAGGTCTACAGGGAGCTGCAGCAGGTTTGTGAGAAACTAGAGAGCTATTTCAAGGAGCCTCAGGAGGTCGAGTTCACCGTAGAAAAGAGCAAGCTGTATATCCTGCAAACCAGGGCCGCAAAAATGAACGCGGTCGCCGAAGTCAAGACGTCTGTGGACCTCTTCCATGAAGGGCTAATAGGCAAGACGGCGGCTCTTGAGCGAATTGATCCTGAAGGTCTAGAGCAGGTGCTTTACAGGAGGATTGACCCTCACGCCAAGCAGAAGGCTTTAGCGACCGGGGTCGGCGCATCGCCGGGGGCCGCAAGTGGCGCAGCGATATTTGACGTCGCGCAGGCCGAGGCGCTGGGCAAGAAAGGCGAAAAGGTGATCTTGGTGCGTGAAGACACCAAGCCCGACGATGTCCCGGCATTCTTCCAGGCGGCCGGCATTCTGACGAGCAGGGGAGGAAAAACGTCGCACGCAGCAGTAGTTGCCAGGGGCATGGGCAAGCCCTGCGTAGTCGGCTGCGCCCAGATAGAGATTGATCCCGAAAACAAGAGCTTTGCAGTGGGCGGCACGACTGTAAGCGAGGGCCAAAAGATTACGATTGACGGCTCGACGGGAAGGGTGTTCCTAGGGGAAATTCAGACAGTCGAGCCAGAAATTTCGTCAGAGTTTAAGGAATTATTGCACTGGGCCTCGGAGATGAAGGGTATCAAGATAAGAGCCAACGCCGACACGAAGGAAAGCGCGACGCTTGCCCGCAGGTACGGCGCTGAAGGAATCGGCCTCTGCAGGACGGAGAGAATTTTCAACCAGCATGACAGGATAATGCAGTTTGTGAACATGATAATGGCTGAAAACGAAGCTGAACGTCGCAAGTCTCTGGCGGAAATGGAGCCACTTCAGCGATCGGACTTTAAGGCAATACTCAAGGAAATGCGGGGCCTCCCCGTCACCATCAGGCTGCTCGACCCGCCTTTGCATGAATTTCTTCCAGACGAAGAGGATCTGATGCAGCAACTGTTCGAGCTGAAATCATCCGGGGCCAAGCAGTCTGAAAAAACCCACGTTGAGAAAGTCCTGCGGCGAGTACACGAGCTGTCAGAAGTAAACCCCATGCTTGGCCACAGAGGAGTGAGAATGGGGATTTCGTTCCCAGAGATCTATGAAACGCAGATCAGAGCGATATGCGAGGCCGCTGCAGAGCTGACAAGGGAAGGAGTTGCGGTTGAGCCGCAGATAATGGTGCCTCAGGTTGGCCTCGTCGAGGAGCTGGCATCCGTCAGGCAGATTTTTGAGTCCATAAAGCGCGAAGTGGAGCACAGGCACAAGGCGAAGCTTAGGATAAAATTTGGCAGCATGATCGAAGTAGTACGGGCGTGCCTGGTGGCAGATGAAATTGCGCAACTAGTAGATTTCATCAGCTTTGGCACCAACGACCTTACGCAAGGCACGTTTAGCTTCAGCAGGGAAGACGCTGAAGGCAAGTTTCTTCCGTTCTACATGGACAAAGGAATAGTCAGGGTCAATCCGTTTCAGAGCCTTGATACAAAGGGCGTTGGCAGGCTCATGGAGATGGCAATCGGTCTGGCGCGGGGCGTAAAGAAGGACATAGAGATAGGGATCTGCGGGGAGCATGGAGGAGATCCGCGCTCTATTGAATTTTTCAGCAGTATAGGGCTTGACTATGTGAGTGCATCGTCTCATCGCATACCGATTGCCTTCCTATCGGCGGCGCAATCCGCGATAAAGCAGAGCAAGAAACTGCAGCAGCACCCCACTATAGCTTAAAATGTGGGCAGACTCTTGTGATGGTTCTGATGGCAAGCCCGAATGCTGGCGGCGCTGTCACGTACGAATGCATGCGCTGCGGAACCCCTGTCACCGTCGAAGAACTTTCAAAGTTGCCAGAGATAAAGTGCATTTGCGGATTTAGAGTGTTCCGAAAATCGCGCCCACCAATAGTAAAGCAGCTAAAGGCAATCTAGCCTTTCCTTTCTTTCATCTTGTTGTACGAGTGAAACTTTTTCGCATGATCGCGCATCTGTTCCATCCCCCAGAATCCTTCGTTGCATTCGTTGCACATGTACATTCTCTGCTCATGGGAGACCTGCTGATGCTGCATCAGTTCTTCTATCTTGCGAAATTTTCTGCCGCAAGTCTCGCACTCGTGCCTCTTGAACAATTCAATGCGTTCTCCTGGCGTTTTGTTCGTCCCAGCACTTTCTGCACAAATTGCCTTCAATTTTCCATGTAGTCCTGGGATGATAATAAAACATCCCTAGCTTTGAATTGCACAATGAACAAAAATTCATTTTCTTGCTATGGTCAGAGTCTTTTTTCTGGTAGCATTCTTTGCAGACCAGTGAGCCCGATTCCATATCCCATTGCCATCTTGGCTTGTTCCTGTCATCCTCTAGTTTTATTTCCTTGTGGCAGATAGCGCACAATTCGGGAGCTGCCTCCTCCAGTTGTTGCTGCAGCATGAATTCTTTTGTTTTTTCGATGTGGCAGTCAGCGCACAGGACACCTTCCATTTTCCATTCTTTGGCAGGACGGTATTTGTGTCGGGCCAGTTCCTTATCGCAGACCGCGCAATGCAATATCTCTTTCTTGCCGAAAATATTGTGCAAGCGTCAGCTATCCATTGGTCGAACGGATACAAAAATGTACTTCAAATCGAGTAACTTTATGGCCTTTCAAGATCCTTTCTAGCCTGACCTGCCCTTACAGCAGAGAACAAAATTCCACAGATTTTGCTAAAATTGCTTGGCAATTTTATGTTATTTCTACCGAGAATTTGCGCGTTGTACGAAATACAAAATATTTTAATAAAGGGGCTACCTAGCTGACAAGAATCATATCATGAAGAGAATCGAAGCGGTTATTCCTTCTGCGAGGCTTGATAAGGCATTTGCCGCACTCAAAGAGCTGAATTTGGGCGGCCTTACATACTACGACACGAAGGGACAGGGACAGATTCCAAGACAGGAGATCCATTCCGGAAGGGGTACGGGCACATATAGACCGGAATTCAATGTCAACGCGACAATCGTCATCGTCACAAAGGACTCGATGGTCACAAAAGTGATAGAAAAAATCTTTGAGAGCGCCAGCTCAGGGCTGGCAGGCGAAGGCAAGATTTTCGTCTCCGATGTGGACGATGCAGTAGATATCGGCTCGAAACAGCGCGGCGAACAGGCGCTATAGAATCTATTCTGTTACATGTTCGATCGCTTGGCTTGCGTCGAGCATGCCTCTTTTCTTTGCATACTCTTCAACTAGTTTCAACTGTTCCGGCGAAAGGCAGACTGGCATTGTTCTTTCCTTCATTGTTGCAGTACGCCTTTCGCAAGATTATAACTCTTTCTGCCAAAACCAGAGCAAGAGTCATTTCTTGAAAGTTCCATCCGTAAACAGTTCGGACTGTGCTATTGCTTTGCCGATACCCCGCCATCGACCATGAGGACGGTCCCGGTAACCCAGCGTGCGTCTTCGGAGCAAAGGTACGCCACAGCGCCAGCGATGTCTTCAGGATCGCCTATTCTGCGAAGTGGAAAGTTAGACTCGAGGATTTTCTTTGCGTTTTCGTCCTGCAAGTATGGCTCTATTATCGAGCTCTTGATAGTTGAAGGGCAGACACAATTTGATCGAATGCCATGCTGGCCGTACTCCACTGCTATGCTCTTTGTGAACATTATGACGCCCGCCTTGGTCACTCCGTACACCGACAGTGGTACCTTTGGTATCGATCTCATGCCCAGAACTGATGAGATGTTGACGATGTTGCCGCCTCCGTTTTTCATCATTATGGGGATCACGGCCTTTGTCATCCTGAATGTTCCGATGAGGTTGGTATCGATGAGTTCGTTCCAATGATCGTCTGATGATTCGTGAAAGGGCGCAGGGTCCGTGATGGTGCCGGCATTGTTGACCAGGATGTCTATCCTGTCAAATGATGAAATCGTCTGTTCTGTGGCGCTAAGGACCTCGGCCTCCTTGGTGATGTCTGTCGCAACGGTCATGATATTTTTCTTGTCGCCGATTTCTGATCCAAGCTTTGCAAGCTTGTCCCTGTTTCTGCCGATAAGAACTACTTTGCATCCTTCAGAAGCAAGCCTCTTTGAAATGGCCCTGCCAACACCTCCTCCGGCGCCAGTTATCATGGCAACCTTTCCTTTCATCCCGCCCATCTCTTGTTCACTCCCCTATTCGACGGGTATTCTTTTAAAGTATTTGACGGTAACTAGACACCCAGCGCCTTTGCGACAGCTGCTTCAAGTTCTGCTATCACCATCGGGCTATCGCCTGGGTCGCTCTTGAATGTTGCACCTGCCGCATAGTCGTGGCCGCCCCCCTCGGGCAGATTCAAGGCCACTACGCGGCATGATATCGAATCGATGTTGCGTCTAATGCTGACCTTGCCCTTTGAGCTGTAAAACATCACGAGATCGACTCCGGTCTTTTCGAAAATCTCTTCAGAAAACAGGCTGTTCTGAATGTATGGTGAAGACTGGACGTACGCGACCTCAAGGTTACCTACCTTTCTTACCAAAGTTGTCGCAAGAACCTGCGCCTTTGCTTCGTCTCGCAGCTTGGAATAGCTGTCGTAATCGGATTGCATTTCTACATCCCACAGGATCCCTTTTGCAGATTTGCGGGCAAGCTCCTGCATCCGGTCGTAAAAGTCAGGGAAGGTCTGGTAGTACCTTATCAATTCGGATATCGGCGTAAGGTACTGGTCCTTGGTGAAAAAGTCGCTTGTATGAGCCATGCCGGCAAGCTTTTCTGCCAGCAGGTTTCCCGGAACAAGTTTCTCGAACATGAGGTCCGATGCACACTTTTCGCCCGAGCTGTCAAGCACCAGCTCGCAGAGCTGGCTTACCGAGTCGATCGCGTGCCGTGACCATGGGTGATGGTCCACCCACATTAACTTCCATCCATTTTTCGATGCTTCGGAAAAGATCGACTTGCAGGCATCGACAAGGTCATCGTTTAATCCAAGGTCGGCTATGATGACAATGCCGCGCTCGGCTGAGAAATGAGTTGCACCATGAATAAAGTTGCCAATCTTGCCAAAGCTTTCTGCCCCGTAGCCGAGAAACACTGTCATTGCCTGGGGATATCGAATAAGCCCGATAGCTGCCGAATATAGCCCATCAAGGTCCGACTCGTGTGAGAAGATCAGGACCTTCATTGGCGCATTTCCTTGTAGTATTTCCGATATAAATTTCAGCGCAGCTTCTCGAGCTCGCTGTCGTCGCGATACGCCTCTGGATCGAGCCTGAACCCTTTGGGCTCAGCGTGCGGGACATCACTCAACTTCAGGTAGTATTTCTGTTTTGACTTTTTCAATTGCTTGTTGAGCCACAGGACAAATCGCTGCTCAAGGTCGTTGCCTTCCTGCTTTTGTATTTCCGGATACACATCAAGTAGCTCCTCTACAAACTCGGGTTGAAAGTAGATGTGGAAAAAATCCCACCCAAGGGCTTTGCCGCTTGAAGAACATTCGCACCGGGTCTTTGTGTGCACACCCCATTCGAGCGAACCGATGAATTCCATTATCTTTGACCTCTCCTTGTTAAAGTCCGCGCATGATCCTTGGACGATTATCATTGGAGGCATATTGGCGATCTTGCGATTCAAGCTCCGCGATAATCTGGTTGTATTTGCTATATAAGCGGATTGTTAGGACAGGTATCTGTTGAGCGTCGCGACAACTCGGTCAATTCCAAGATCGAGAAAATAGTTGCCGATCCTTGGACCCCTTTCGGCATTGAGAAACATCCTGTAAAGCAGAGTAAAGAATTCCTTTGGTTCCATGCCATTGGCCCTCGCGATGTCAAAAACCTTTGACTGCAGGTTCTTGGCGTTGTCCGGGGTGTTTGGCAGGCCGGAGAAGGGCGCTACTTCTTTGATTAATTCTCCCACTGCTTTTATCTGACTTTCAGAAAGCTGCACATCGTATTTTTCGTCCTGACTGCCACCGCCGCTGTCGTCAGCCCAGTTTGAAGCAAGGATAATTTTCTGTCTGACGTCGTCCGTCTTTTCCTTGATTATGCCGTAATTTTCGAGCCGGCCGATTATCTTTTCGTAACGGTCGTCGCCTGCCGGAATGACTGCTGCCTGCTGGGCTATGAGACGATACGATATGTGTGGCTGTGGCTTGCTGGGCGGCGAAAGCTTGTGGACGTATTCGTACAGCCCCTTTGTCTTTACCAGCTTGGCCGGGTTGTCTTCGGTGGTCTTGCCAAAATATACGTCTTCGATTTCATCGTATTCGCCCATCAGCGTCGGCACATCATCAAGCCCCACGCTCCTGGTGCCCGTTATCCTCTTGAAGAGCAGCAGCAACAGCGATTCCGGTGTTCCGTACCGCATCCACATTTGCGGCGTCAGCACATTGCCCGCTGATTTGCTTATCTTTTTGCCGGACTTGTCAAGGAACATTTCATACTTTACGTGGAGAGGATGGGAATAGCCGAGGATTTCGTCGGCCACCCAGTCGTTGACCCGCACGGAATCCATGATATCCTTCCCGTAGGCCTCGAACCTGATGTCCAGCGCCTGCCACCGAGCGGCAAACTCGACTTTCCAGGCCAGTTTACCGTGACCTTTGGAGATATCTGCTTCGCCTTTGTGTCCGCAGCCCTTGACATCGGCCTTGCCGATCCGGCTGCCAAGGCACGAGTACGCGACCTTTTTTTCATCGGCAAGGTAATTCTGCGAGACTGCGGTGTAGAGCCGGCCGCAATTCTCACACACCGGAAAATACGGGAGAACCTCCGTGTATTTTTCCTGGCCTACAAATTCCGCTATTTTCTGGCCAAGCCTCTGCCTATTCTGCAGGATCTTGTCTATCTGCGTGACAAGAAGTCCCGATTCGTAGGCCTGCCGTCCGCTCTGGAACCGGTATCGTATCCCCGCCCTGTCAAGCCCGTCCAGCAGCAGGCTACTCATGTGGGCGCCGTAGGAGCCATGGCAGTCTCCGAAAGGATCCGGAATGGAAGAGACTGGCTTGGCCATATGCTCCCTGAGCCAATCTGGAAGGCCCGCCGGTATCTTGCGCAGGCCGTCCATGTCGTCCGAGTACGCGATCAGCTCTGACTTGAAGCCCAGGTTTTGCAGGGCCAACGAGATGCCATAAGCGCGCGCCGCGTCGCCCATGCTTCCTATATGGGGTATCCCTGACGCACCCAAGCCACTCTCGACTCTGATGTTCTCTAGATTTCTGCCCAGCTTTTTTTCCCGCTTTACCAAGGTATCGGCGAGCTTGTCAATCCAGGTTCCTTTGCCGATAACGACTTGTTCTCCTTCCACCTAGAGCACCTTTGACACATAAGGTCCGTCCTGAACGTACCCCAATTTCCTGTAGTATTGCCTTGTGCCCACTGCAGAAATGACAGTGATTTTTCCAACGCCAAGCTCGTCTGCAGAGATCCTTTCGGCTTCCTTGAGCAGTTTTGATCCGTAGCCTCTGTGTTGTGAGCTGACCTCTTGTTCTCCCTTGCCGACTCCCACCGCCCGGCCATAAACGTGAAGCTCGCGGACCACAGCGCTTCCCGCTAGTTCCGGCCGGTGTGGCTTTGCCACCCGCCTCAGACGCAGGAAGCCAAGTAGGATTTCTCCATCCCTGCTTTCATATGACAGAAATATTTCGCGTCCGGCCGAAGCCCCATAGTCGAGCCTTGTCAGGACTACATCGTCCCCTCTTGGATACCTTTTGCGTAGCCCGGTTTCCCTGCACCGTATGCATTTGCATTTGGCGCCCTCATGCCGCAGCCTGTCAAGGACTACCTGACGAAGGTTGCCAGCCCTCGGTCCAGCAATGATATCAGCAGATTCTATTTCGCGCTGGACGCGCATTATCCGCACCCAGCGTGGGATCATTTTCTTGACTTCGACAATTACGCGGACAAGGTCTTCGTCAGAATATGCCTCGTAGCTTCCGCGCTCGTGCATGCTGGACAGGCCGGTGTGGCTGAGAACGAGTGTCGGGTAAATCTTTATCATGTCTGGCTTGAAAGCATCGTCCTCAAACAGCCTCCTGAAATCCTCGATGTCCTTCTCAGGTGAGCTTCCGGGGAGGCCGGGCATCATGTGCGCGACTATCTTGTACCCGGAATCCCGGGCCGCGCTGAACGCCTTGATCACGTCATCAAGCGTGTGTCCCCGGTTTACAATCCGGTAGACCTGCTCCCGGAGGGACTGCACACCTATCTCAACCCTGGTCACACCGAGCTCTAGCATCAGATCGATATGCTGCTCTTTGCAATAGTCTGGCTTGGTCTCCACGGTAATTCCCACGCATCGGTTGGCTGCGGTTTCGTTGGCAGAAATCGCCCCATGAAGGTCCGATGAAGCAAAGCCATTCAGGGCATCAAAACACGACTTTGCAAATTCCTTCTGGTAAGCCGCGGGCATGAAGGGAAAAGTGCCACCGACGATCACAATTTCCGTCTTGCCAGTGTCATGCCCTCTTGCCTTAAGCTGTTCCAACTTGCTGCTGACCTGTTTGTATGGATCATAGCCGAATCTCTGCGCGGCCTTTGTGGCCGGCTCTGTTCCCGTGTAACTGAGGGGAGTGTTGAACTCTACTCCGCCAGGGCAGTAAATGCACCTGCCATGAGGGCACCCGTACGGCATGGGCATGACTGCTATCACGGCAACACCCGACGCGGTCTTGGCCGGGCGGACGACGAGCTTGCTTCTGGCGACGGCATTATGAAGATATCGCAGGATGTGTTCATTTTTCGGCATCGTATCCAGATGATTTGCCGACGCAATTTCTCTGATAATCCTGGTGATTTGCCCTGCAGTTACAGCGCTACCATGCGTGTCGATTTTTTCCGCTATCTTTTGGCAGGCGCGCTGATAATTGCCGGCATCGAGCGTAAGCAATGTCTTTGAAAAAATGTCGAGCAGCGAATATTAATTTTTGTATATCAGAGGACTTGTCTTTTGTCCCCAACGCTGGCAATGACTTCGCCGCTTCCCTTCTGCACCCTGCCTACAATCGTGCTGCGCATCCTGTGCTTTGAGAAGACCCGGCGCAAGGCTTCGGCAGAGCCCGGGGCGCAGATCAAGCAAAGACCAACTCCCATGTTAAAGGTGCGATACATTTCCTTTGTCTCGATTCCGCCGTCAACCTGTATCTGCCGGAATATCCCGGTAACGGGTGGCAGCTTGTCAAGTTCGTATCTGACCCGATGGTTCAGGCGAGATAATTTCTTGAACGCGCCTCCCGTGATGTGTCCGATGCCGTGGACGTTAATTTTCTTTTTTAATATTTCCATCACTGGCTTTACATAGATTCGGGTGGGAACAAGCAATTCCTCGCCTACCGTCTGGACAAGGTGTTCTGCATTGTCATCGACTGAATACCGCGAAAGCAAGACCTTGCGGGCAAGAGTAAAGCCGTTTGAATGGAGGCCGCTACTTTCAACACCAAGTATCAGGTCCCCTGGCTGGATTGCGTCGCCGAGAAGCGGCTTGCCGCTGATGCTGCCCATAACCATTCCAGCCAGATCAAACGAGTTCTCATCGCCGGCTATGAGGTCTGGCAAGATGGCCGTCTCGCCACCTACTATGGCCGTTTCAGATTGCCTGGCCCCTTCCACAAGGCCCCTGGCGATCTCTTGTACAAGCTGCTCGTTTGGCTGCCTGAGCGCGATGTAATCCAGAAAGCCGATTGGCCTGGCGCCCACGCAAATGACATCGTTTACGTTCATTGCAACACAATCGATGCCGATGGTATCAAAGCGATTCATCAGCTGAGCCACGATGACCTTCGTCCCGACCCCGTCTGAATGAAGCGCAAGGGTGTTCCCTCGCAACTTTATGAGGCCGGCATAGTGCCCAAAGCCTGAAACAACTTTTCCTTCCGAGATAAACCTGTGGGTTGAAGAAATAATCGCACCAATCGACTTTTGCGCGGTGCGAATCTTTGTGACATCGACGCCGGCGTCCCGGTACGTCATGGCTCTTTTCAAGCGCTAGGGAATTGCCTTGGGCGGTATAATTACTATGACTTTTTGCAGAAGTTCCGGCTAAAAGCCTGCTTGCGAAAAGAGTGGAGTTGCTACATTACCTTAAAATACAAAATCAGACCAAGGACTGCTGTCAAGCACTACATGGATGCACGCAACATCGGCCTTCGCAATATCGAAGTTGCCGATACCAAAATATGCTCAATTGACGGCGAGAATGGCAAGTTAATTTACAGAGGTTATGACATCCTCGACCTTGTCAAGCATTCTACTTATGAAGAAACGGCATATCTCCTACTCTTTGGAGACCTGCCGACTGAGCAGCAGTTCAGGGACTTTAAGCGGAGACTGGAAGAAGCGCGAGGAATCCCGGAACCCCTGATAAAGAACCTGAAAAACAGGCCCCGGCGCTCCCAGCCGATGGACGTCTTGCAGTCATGCATATCGGAATTGAGCGACTACGATCTGAATATCGAGGATACTTCAAAGGACGCGCACATACGGCGGGCAATAATTCTGATGGCGAAGATCCCCGCAATCGTCGCCGCATGGAACAGAATAAGAAGCGGCCAGCACGTAGTCGACCCTATAGAAGAAAGGGAAGCCTCACACGCTGCGAATTTTCTGTACGCGCTCAGGGGAGTCGAGCCTTCGCCTGATGAAGCAAGGGTCATGGACGTTTGTCTGATTCTTCATGCTGAGCACAGCTTTAACGCTTCGACATTTGCTGCAAGGGAAATAGCATCAACAAGAGCCCACATGTACGCCTGCATCTGCGGGGCTGCCGGCGCGCTATCCGGCGAGCTGCACGGCGGCGCAAACGTCCAGGTAATGAAGATGCTTCTTGAAATCCAGGATCCCTCTGATGTCGAAAAATGGGTTGAAGCCCGCCTAAAGTCAGGAGGTAGAGTAATGGGCATGGGGCACGCGGTCTATCGCACAACAGACCCGAGGGCAGACGTCCTTGCAAAGCTTTCGACAAGGATCTCGAAGGAAAAGAACAACAAGTGGTACGATATCACAAAGAGGATAGAGGAGACCACAAAGAACTGGATGCTGGAGAACAAGCGCCAGGCGATATATCCTAACGTGGACCTATACAGCGCGTCGGTATACTATAGCATGGGGATCCCGATGGACCTCAATACTCCCATTTTCGCGATTTCAAGAATAGCGGGATGGGCCGCGCACGTAATCGAGGAAAAGTTCGCTGAAGCTGCGCCAAAGCCCGCCCTGTACAGACCAAAGGCAGTCTATGTCGGCAAGTATTGCGGTCCAATGGGTTGTGAGTACATTCCCCTTTCCAGCAGGCATCCGGCGTCCGGCAGCACACTTGATAAATAGGATCATCTGAAGGACTGAAGAGAGGGTGCACCTAGGCATCTAATGGAGACTTTTGCAAAGGATGGGCCTGCGGACGCGAAAAAATCGGCCGGCAGAAAACGTGCACTTGGCCAGGAAGCACTCGAGCTTCACAGGAAGGTAAGGGGCAAGATCGAAATAAAGGGCAAAGTCTCGGTCCGGACACCCAGGGAAATTAGCATTGCGTACACCCCGGGTGTGGCCGAAGTCTGCCTAGAGATAGCTGCGGACAGGGAAAAGGCGTACGAATATACTTCAAAGTGGAATAATGTGGCCATCGTTACCGATGGGACCAGAACGCTTGGCCTTGGATCGCTTGGGCCCGAGGCCGCGCTTCCAGTAATGGAAGGAAAGGCGCTCCTCTACAAGCAGTACGGAAATGTTGACGCGTTTCCCATATGCCTTCAGACCACGGACAGCGAGGAAATAATCAGGACGGTGAAACACATCTCGCCTGCATTTGGAGCGATAAACATCGAAGACATCGAGACGCCAAAGGCTCTTGAAATAACGGAGAGGCTTACTGACGAGCTCGATATCCCTGTCTTCCACGATGATCAGCACGGCACCGCGGTCGTCACTCTGGCGGCGCTCCTGAATGCCATCAGGTTCACAAACAGAAAGCTAGAGGAAACAAGCGTCGTTGTGGCAGGGGCAGGTTCTGCCGGATACGGCATCGTCAGGATAATGCGCGCAGTGGGGATAAAGGACATTGTTGTGACTGATTCGCATGGCGTCCTCTCAAAGTCAAGGCCGGCAAGCACAATGAACAAGTACAAAAACGAGCTGGCATCAGTCACGAAAGCAACTGATGGAGCTGTCAGCCTTGCTGACTCGATAAAGGGCAAGGACGTCTTTATCGGAGTATCGGGGATCAAGAACCTACTGACCTCCTCGATGGCAAGAACCATGAACAAGGATTCGATAATCCTCCCCTTGACAAATCCTGATCCCGAGATTCATCCAAAGGACGCCGCTGAGGCCGGAGCTCGCGTGATCGCTACCGGAAGCTACAAGTTCGAAAACAGGGCAAACAACGCCCTGGTATTTCCGTTCACCATGAGGGCGATTCTAGATAACAGGATTCGCAAGATAAGCCAGCAGCTTTTGGTAAGTATCGCCTACGCCCTGGCAGACATTATTCCAAGAGACCAGCTAAAGCCTTTCAACATTGTCCCTAACGTGACTGATTCTAGAATTCAGGATGCCGTGAACAAGGCAGTCCGTTCTTTTATTGCGAACTGAGCTTGTTGCTGAGCCACTCTTTGGCTTTTCTCTCTGCCATGTGCTTCCTCAATATTATCATGGCCATCTCGTAAAAGGTAACTCCCTGCTTGCGCGACTGGCTGTCTATCCATCTCAATCCCTCCGCGAGCTCTGAATCATGCTCGGACATTACCACAAGGTCGTCTATTATCCCCATGAACTGGTCGTCCACGGTATCGTTTTCCCTTCCCCCGCCGCTGCCACCTAGCATTGACTCGTGTTGCGAGGTTGCGATTTTACATGGTGATTTAGCCGCTCTTGACAGTTTGAGTATAATATATTGACAAGGTCTTCTGACGAGGGTCTGAATTTTCCATCTTCAGCGCGCTCAAGATTAAAATATATCCTCATTTGATAAAGTCAAATGAATAATAACTACCTCTTTCTCTCGTTCTCTGGAGGATTGTTGTTTTGAAAAGAGTAAAGTTTGGTTTTACGCAGGGGCTCAACGTTGCTAGGCTTGGACTCGATGAAAACCAGATAATGACGGGCTGCCAGATGGCCGACAGGCTGGACTATGACTCCGTCTGGGCCATGGACCATTCCAACGTTCCCCAGTGGAAAAAGGCAGTAGTCAACGACGCCTGGATCCTGCTGGCGGCAATAGGGGCCATCACAAAGAATGTCGAGCTTGGAACGTGCGTCACGGACGCCATCAGGAGGCACCCTTCTGCCATTGCACTGTCCACCATAACCCTTGACAGAATCACCCATGGAAGGGGGATCCTGGGCATAGGCGCTGGCGAAGCGCAGAACGTGGTGGATTTTGGGATCGAGTTCAGCAAGCCCGTAACAAAATTCAAAGAGCAGCTTGAAGTTATCGAGCGGCTGTTCAAGTCCGATCCGGATCACACTGTAAATTACACCGGCGAGTACTACAAACTGGTCAACGCCTGCCTTCAGGCAAAGAGCATCAGAAAGCCGAGGCCGCCAGTCTACATCGCCGCAGGCGCCCCAAAGACACTGGAGCTCTGTGCGACTTATGGCGACGGGTGGATCCCCATTGGCTACACTCCCGAGCTTTTCAAGGCTCATGCAAACGTGATCAAAGATCACGCAAAGAAGGCCGGCAGACAGCTTGATGATTTCCAGTTCGCAAATGACGTGGACATTTATTTCACTGACGATGGCGAGGAGGCATGGAACAAGATGAAAAATGCCGTGAAGGTCAGCCTCTTCAAGCCCGAGCTGCTAAAGGTGCATGACATCCCCCAGGATTCCGAGTTTGACTTTCGCAGGTACTTTACTGAATATGCCATGAACAAGCCCGAGCTTATGGAACAGATGAAGGCCGCAGCCCTGAAGATACCTGACAGCGTGGCAAGGACGGCGATAGGCGTTGGCAAGCCTGATGACGTCATACAGATGCTGGACCGGTTCATCAAGGCTGGGACGAACCACTTTATCATAAGGTTCTGGGGAGACGGCTATTTCAAGAACATCGAAATGTTTGGAACAAAAGTAATTCCGTACTTCCGTGAACAGGACCGCAAGTAAGTTATCGGCGCCGTCTTTATCGAAATGAGTCGAGAGAAAGCGATCTCTTCCCTCCTTTTCTGACCGGTTCGGCGTCGTAGCCCATTTCGTTAAGCGACCTAGCAAATTCTGCTGCAAAGCCGTGAAAAGTGTAGACCTTTTCCGGCCGGCATTGCCTCACCGCGTCCACCAGCTCCCCGTAGTCACAGTGGTCAGAAAGCGGCATGACATAGTCAAGGCCTGCCATGTACTTGTAGCGGGCGCCTACAGCCCAGCCCGTGAAACCTATTGTAACTGCGCCATACCTGTCCTTCATTTCCCTGACAAAAGTGTTCCTGGCATTCATCAGCGGCGCCACCATTATCCAAGGCTTGCTTTTTGAGAGCAGTCCAAGCTCTTCTGCCTCGGAGTAACTCATCGCATTTTTGAGCTCGACTCCTAGATCTGAATAGACAGAATTCATTCTGGCAACAGAGTCGTGCACGTATATCGGATCCCAGTGGCCAAACAACTTTGTCAAAAGCTGAGCTTTACCCAACGTGTATCCCATAAGTATGACAGGTATGCCGAGGTCGTACATCTCGGAGATTATCCTGTTTGTTCTGTGGGTTACCTCTGAAAGCGCGGGAAAGATGTATTCCGGCCTGCCAAATGTCGATTCTATTATCAGAGTCTTTGCGCGAGGGAGCCTTGCCGGCTTCATGAATGCCCGCTCGCGAATAGAGATATCGCCAGTGTAGAAAACCTGATCCTCAATCAATAGTCCGCGGGAACCCAGAATGTGGCCGGTATCGACAAGACTAAAGCCATCCTGATCTTGCATAGAATTTGCGAGTTCGTATCCTCTGGCCCTGGCTATAGCGGCAGTCTCCTTTGACGCGAGTACCTGCGTTCCGTTCCCGGTTTTCTTGCCACCCCGATGGAGATGATCGACGTGGGCATGGGACACGAATGCAAAGTCACATTGCTCCAGACGCGACGGGTCGAGCAGGATTCGGGCACCGTTGTATTCGATTGATATTCCCGATTGACCCAGTGAAACAAGCGCTGCCATCCCGAGCTGTCAGACCTAGATTGCGGTGCGTATTTTAACATTTAGCCATTCCAGGAGTCTGCGATCGGGAGACGCTGCAGCGAAGCCATGATCAAATGCGAACCAGCGACATTTATGAATAGGTGCTGACTATTGCCTGCCGTGCTGAACCTTGGCATCCTGATTTCTGGAAGAGGCAGCAACATGGACGCCATCCTTACTGCCATCAAATCAGAAAGGATAAGAGATGTAAAGCCGCGTATTGTGATTTCAAGCAAGCCTGACGCGGCGGGCCTGAAGGTGGCTTCCGAAAAGCATGGCGTCCCGATAGAAGTAATTCCTGCTCAGGGCCTGAAGGGATGGGACTATGACCGCAAGCTGGTCGATTCATTGAAACGACATGGTGTCGTGCCAGAGTCCGGCCTTGTCTGCCTTGCTGGCTTTATGAGAATAATAAGCCCCGAATTTGTCAGGGAGTTTCGGATGCGAATACTAAACATTCATCCGGCCCTGCTTCCATCGTTTCCGGGTCTGCACGCCCAGAGGCAGGCACTCGAATACGGCGCCAAGATCACTGGCTGCACCGTTCATTTCGTAGATGAAGGAGTCGATTCGGGTCCAGTGATTCTGCAGAAGGCAGTATCAGTTCTGGACGACGACACGGAGGAAAGCCTGTCTGACAGAATCCTGCTGCAAGAACACGAGCTGTATCCTGAGGCGGTAAGGCTTGTTGCCGAAGGGCGGATTAGAATAAAAGGACGCGCAGTCTCTGTGTTACGCTGATCTATTTCCTTCTGAAAAGCGCTATCGTGCCTGACAGCGCGCTGCCAATGAGAAACAGCGCCAGGTAGGGGACGCTCGACCCAAATGCATCCGACGAGAGCCCGACAGCTATAGGTCCCGCGGTCCATCCGACTCCAAAAAGGGTTTCGTAGACGCCCAGCTTTTGGCCCACCTTTCCTGGCGGGGTGTTGCGGGTTACGAGATTAAACGTGACAGGGTAGAAAATGCTGGTTGCAAGACCAATCATTGCCAGCGCAATGGCAAAGGACAGGAACGACGTGGAGGTAAACGAAATGAGCATCCCTGCCGCCGTCGACGCGACGGCCAGAGCAAGGGCAAGCGTTGCGAATCTTGAAATCTTTTGCACAAAGTAAAGCGTCGCAAATCTTGCTAGCCCGAATACAAAGAACAGTATCTCGATGTCTTGGTTCGATAGCGATGCCTCCCTCATGTATGCGGGGTATATTGCTAGCACTACCCCGAAGGTGACAGCATAGTACAGAAGAACGGTGGTCAGGGTTGGATACGACGACATTTCCCTGGCAACCTGCAGCAGCGAGCCGGGTTGAAGCTTTGTTTCTGGCTGCTGGACCGGCAGCCCGTGCCTTCTCAGTAACAGGGCAGGCACGAGGCCGGCGGCAACTGCGATCGCGGAAAACTGGAACAGCATCCTGTAGTCAAACGCATCAAGCACCAGCTTGCCTATCAGCGGGCCGACCATGAAGCCAAGTACCCAGGCGGCCGTGAAGGTCGCGATCCCCTTTATGCGCGTCTCGGCGTTTGAATTGGTCGAAATGAGAACTTCGGCCGATGGCCAGAAGAGCGCGTGAGCGACTCCGGCAAGCGTGCGAAACAGCATGACTTCCGGAACCGACTGCGCAGTTGACAGCATGAAAATAGCAAACGTGTTCAGCACTATCCCGGCAGCAAGTATGTATGACTTGTTTATCCTGTCAAGCATCAGCCCGACAAATAGCGGGGCAAACATGTAGGGGAGATAGTTCACCATTCCTATGAGGCCTACCTGCGAATAATCTGCTGCAAGCTCGTCCCTTGAAAAGACTGGCACTATAGGTGAATGCATCCCGTATGAAATGCCAACCATCACGGCGCAGGCAGATACGAGCAGGACGGCGCGATTCATGGTGATCTACTTGTAAGCGGCTACGATGATGGCACCACCCATCATTCCTTTTTCAAATTCCACTTTTGAAAATTTTTCTTTCAACATCGCGTCAAGCTCTGCATTTTTCGGCCACCGCATGTACGTCCCGTAAAGCGTCCTGAACTTTAGCCCTGCCTTTCCTGCAACCAGGTAGGCGAAAATGCCCAGAAAGTACTTCAGATAAGCAGAGACGAGTTTTCGCTGAAATGAGCCGTCAGGCTTGCCCAGGTCCACTATTACCAGCCTCCCGCCTCCCCTGAGCACCCTGTGCATCTCTGCTATAGCCTGCCTCAGGCGTATCGCGTCTCGAAGCGAGTAGCCGCACATTACTGCATCAAAAACTCCTTCACGAAAGGGCATGAACTCAAACACTCCCGACGATAGCGATGCATCGGTCCCCGGAAAGTAATTCTTTGCGTTTGCGAGCATTTCTGGAATGGGATCGTACATTACTATGCTGATCTCCCCAGCCGCAGATATGGCTGCGCGTGACATGTTGCCATAGCCGGACCCTGCGTCAAGCACGAGATTGCCCGGCAGTATGCGACCGCGGATGCCTTGCTTCCTGTAGGTTTCATCCTTTCCGAGAGAAATTACCCTGTTTACCTTGTCATAGACGGGTATGATTGAACGCAATACATCGATAACTTCGGCCCAGTATCGGGTCCCGAGTCCGCCAGACGACAACTTTATGCCGGTGATGTCTGGCCATTATTATAGATAAAGAAGCAGGCCTTTATTCGTCTTCCATAGACGGCAAGCATTTTATTGTGAAAGGCGCAGCCGGGATCGACGGTGGCCAACAACTATCGCTGCCCTAGGTGTTCATTGCTACACGCGGTTGGCGTCGAAAGGATCTTTGATGGCAGGCTGATATTTCGCTGTTCAAAGTGCGCGTTGTGTTCAATAGTGCCGCAGGCATCCAGTGTGGATGATGCATACCTTGACTTCCTTGACCGCTACGACAGCGGGAAGGGAATAGCGGACTCCCACGACTTGAAACTGCTCATGGAACACGAGAAGATAATACGGTCGTCAGCCGAGATCGATTCATTTCTTTCCTCCGGTGAAGCTACTGGCGATTCGCTCCTTCAGGATGTCTTGCACTCGCAGCAGGACTATGTAGTTGATTTCAGGGTGATTGAGGAGCCGCCCCCGGATCCGGGCTCAAGAGTTGAAGACCTGCCAGTTGACGAAGCCATCGTTGGAGTCCTGCAGAAGAAGTTTGACCGGCTCTACAGGTTCCAGGAAGAAGCGATAAAAAAGATCTTGCAGGGAGGTGATGTCGTTATCACTGCCCCAACTGCATCGGGCAAGACGGAAGCCTTCTGCATTCCCATTCTGCAGAGGATCGCTGAACAGGTGCCCCGGTTTGGATCGCTTCGACCGGGGCATGCCGGCAAGGTATCTGCGATCTTTGTTTATCCTACCAAGGCGCTTGCAAGGGACCAGCTTCCAAAGATCAGGGAGCTGGCAGAACCGCTTGGAATACTTGCATCAGTGCTTGACGGGGACACTCCGGAGAAGGATAGAAATTCCATCTTGGCTGCTCCCCCTGACATCATTATCACAAATCTTGACGTGTTGCATTACCATTTGATGCATCGAACGGTATTTTCGCGCCTGCTCAAAAGTGCGAAATTCCTGGTGGTAGACGAGGCCCATGTCTACACGGGCGTCTTTGGCGCCAATGCCCACTACATTATTCGGAGGCTCGAGAGATTCACGGGAAGGCTCCAGATAGTCGCTGCCTCGGCCACCCTGCCCAACGCCGGAGATTTTTGCCGCGCACTTTTTGGCAGGGAGATTCAGGTGGTAGAGGGCAGGGGAAGACGAGGTAAGGTTAACCTGGCAATCATATTCCCCTCACTCCGTTCCTACAGATCGCTGACCCTTGACCTGCTAAGGCAGACGACAAAAAGGGATCACAGGACGATTGCCTTTGCAAGCTCGCACCTGGGATCCGAGCTGACCGCCTTCTATGCATCGCGGCAAGGAGTAAGGATCAGGGTCCACAGGGCCGGGCTTGCGCCGGCTATCAGGAAGGAAGTGGAGCAGCAGTTCAAATCAGGCAGGCTCTCGGCCATTTCCGCGACCCCTACTCTGGAGCTTGGGATAGACATTGGTGATGTGGACGCGATAATATCGAACATCGTGCCGGTCAACCGGCTGGTGCAGCGCGTAGGAAGGGCTGCCAGGAGGGGCCAGCGGGGCTATGCATTCCTTGCCCTTGGCAACGACCCGATAAGCCAGTATTACAAGACGCACCCGTCGGACTATCTCGCCGATCGCGAATATGCCTATACCGATCCCTCGAACCCATTTGTCCGCGAATACCAGGTCCTGGCCATGATATGTGACCGGCCCCTGGCAGTTGGCGAGTCAAAGCCTTTCTGGGATACGATTCAGGCCCTGATTTCAAAGGGGCTTGTCAAATCTGTCAATGAACGATTCGCTTCAAATCTAAAGGAGGCGATGAATTTCCTGAAACAGTACAGCATACGGGGGATCGGAACCCGAGTCGACATCAAGTTCAACAACAAAATAATCGGGGACCGGGCTCTCCCCCAGGCCCTTGAAGAGCTGCACCCATCTGCCATATACTTTCTTGCCGGCAGGCGGTACAAGGTGCGGGAGCTCCACTTTGGGCATGACAGCCAGCCTTATGCCGAGCTATCGCCAATACCCTCTGACTATCCGTATTACACAAAAGCACTGACCGATGAATGGCCGTCGATACTAGAGACTTTTGAGAAAAAGACCGCATTTGGAATAGAGGTGGCGTACTGCTCGCTCAAGATCAAAAAACAGGTGCTCGGCTTTGCAAACATCGAGATCGGACAGGAAGTCTCTCAGGGCAGGAAGGTGATGCTCGAAGCTCCACTTGAATTCGAGTTCCTTACCAAGGGATTTGTTTTCAGAGCTCCCCGGCCTGCAGACAGTATTTCAAAAGCAGAGGACGGGCAGTACGTGGAAATGAGCGCTTTCCACGCGTCCGAGCACGTCGTGATAGAAGGCAGTGCCATGATCACTGGCGGAGCATCGCAGGACCTTGGTGGGATCTCACTTGGATCGTCTGGCCTCATATTCCTCTATGACGGGAGCATCGGGGGAAACGGGGCTAGCAGGGCATTGTATGACAGGCTTGACAAGGCCTTTGGCAGGGCCCTCCGAATACTTGCTGAATGTCCCTGCACAAGCGAAAGCGGCTGCCCGCGCTGTACATACTCGTACCGCTGCGGCAACAACAACGAATACCTTCACAAGGCCGCGGCAGTCGAAGTCATGAACAGAATCGTTGACGGCGAGCGGACCGAAATAGGAGATCAGGTATGGGGAGACCGCGCTCTTGTGTGATCGGTAAGGTTTAAGAGTAGTTTCTGACGGTTTTGATTCAAATAAAATTGGAAAAAGCGGTTACCGCCGCGGCCGCGACAGGTCGCGCGAGATGGAAGACGCTGGAGCACAAAGGAGTCGCTTTTCCACCAGAGTACCAGCCAAGGGGAATCACTGTTACAATCAAAGGCGAAAAGCTGGCTCTGAACAGAGATCAGGAAGAGCTGATTTACTCCTGGGCAAAAAAGAAAGACACGCACTATGTCCAGGATCCCGTATTTCAGGAGAATTTCATGGGTGACCTGCGCAAGCTCTTGCCGGAAAAGTACAGGGGCATCAAGATAACAGACATTGATTTTTCAAGTGCATACCGCCTCGCTGATGAAGAAAAAAAGATCAAGGAACAGGACAAGGAAAGAATCCGCAACCTTCCAAAGGAGGAAAAAAAGAAACTTTCACTGGCCAAAAAGGCCGAAAAAGAACGCATGAAGGCCATGTATGGCAAGGCGATGCTCGATGGGACAGAAGTGGATATCGCCAACTGGCTCGTGGAGCCACCGGGCCTCTTCATGGGCAGGGGCCAGCATCCGATGCGCGGCAAGTGGAAACCTCGCGTAAAGCCGCAGGACGTTACGCTCAACATGGGAGAGAATGCTCCAGTGCCGGAAGGGACATGGCATGAAATAGTCCACGATCATTCTTCGACATGGCTTGCCACCTGGATGGAGAATCTGACAGGCAAACGCAAGTACGTCTGGCTCCATGATTCGTCTGCGCTGCGTCAGGACAATGACAAGGCAAAGTATGACAAGGCACAGAAACTATCTCTGCAGTTCGATAAGGTCCAGCGCGAAATAATCAGGCAGATGATGAAGGGATCGGACAAGACTGCCGCAGTAGCATATCTCATTTTCCGGCTGGCAATGAGAGTGGGCGACGAGAAGGACCCTGACGAAGCGGATACCGTTGGTGCCAGCACACTTCGTGTCGAACATATAAAGTTCCCACAAGCAAACGGCAGGCAACAGATCGAGTTTAATTTTCTCGGCAAGGACAGCGTTCCCTGGCAAAAGACCCTGGAGATAAATTCCGACGATACCAAGGCGCTCTATGAAAACATGAAGAAATTCATGCAGGGCAAGAAACCTGGAGATCAGATATTTGACGGCATGAATTCTCGCAAGGTCAACGCGTTTCTCCAGACCATAATGCCCGGGCTTACTGCCAAGGTGTTCAGGACCTACATCGCAACCAAGGATGTGCAGGAGGCGCTTTCTGTTGCAAAGATAGAAAGCAGCTCTTCTGAAGCACAAAAGATCTATGTCGCCAGGATGGCCAACCTAAAGGCAGCGATCACGTGCAACCACAAAAAGGGCGTCGATCCAAAGAATCCCGCGGCAAAAAAAGCTATCGAAAAATTCGAAGAGTCGGTAGCGAAAAAGAAGGAAGCGATCGCAAATCTGAAGAGGGATATAGCTGCCAGAAAGTGGAAGACGGAACTGCAGGAAAAACGACTCAAAGAACGCCTGGAAAAACTCGAAGTGCAGTTGAAGCTGCAGCAGGAGACACGCGACTACAGCATCGGAACTTCGCTTCGCAACTATATTGACCCGCGCGTGATGAAGGCGTGGCTTAATTTTGTGGACCTGGACTGGACCAAGGTGTATACCGCGACTCTCCAGCGCAAGTTCAAGTGGGTAGAAGACTACAAGGACAAGAACTTTAGGACTTTCTACCCGGAAGTAGAGAACTAGATCCTTCAGAAGACTTATAATATTTCTACATGGTCTTTTGACATTGGAACAGTCATACCCATGGTATCTACATTTCCTTGGAGGGCGGGTACCAGATTTTGCTTTTTGGGGATATTCATTTCCCTCACCATCGCGTCCGGGGCCGCGTTGCCTTCGTATTCCCAGGAAGTGGGCTATGATTCGGAATCGCTCTTTATCGCGCTTTACTCAGACGGCGACGCGCTCGTAGAATATGACATTAGCTTTGAAGACCCGGTTGCAGAAGAAATCAGAGTGAGACTCCACGGGGAGAACAGCACAAGTAACCTTATCGTAGTTGACAATGACGACAACCTCATCGAATATGATCCGGGACAGGCCCCAAACGAGATCGTGATAAGAACGCCCGGAGTCTCCAATGCACGGATCAGCTATTCGACCCAGGATCTGGTCGACAAGCTGCAGGGCAGGTGGATCTTTTCGCTCAACTCTAGTTCCATCGGAATGGCAGTCAGACTTCCACCTGACAGCGTATTAATCAATCCGGGAGAGAACTTTCCCACCATAAGGCAGGTTGGCGACCTTCAACTTTTGACGTTCAAGCCGGGCAACGTCAGGTTTGTCTATGTAATCGGTGTTCTCGGAACGGAGGAGCAGGCAAATATCGTGATCAGGCTCGCAGAGACGACGATAAAGGAAACGGGAGAAACCTATCCGGGGATAAACTTGACGGCGGCAAACAGTCTCCTGCAAAGTGCGATTGCGGCGCGAGATGATGAGAGATTTCCTGACGCCGAGAGCCTCGCTGGCGATGCAAACGACGCGGCGCTGGCCGCGGCCAGCGACTATGATTCAGCGCAAAAGGCGATCAGCGCAGCCGATAGCAGCATCAGACAGGCAGGCAGCGAAGGACGCGATACGGCGGCTGCATTGCAATTGCTGCAGCAGGCAAACACCGAATTCGCCGCGGGCAGCTATGTGGCAGCGAAGGATTCTGCAGAAGATGCCGTTGCTGCGATTGGCAGCTTGCCACCGAGGCCCGAAATGCCGCTTTTCGTGATCGTTGCAGCAGCCGTTGCCGCGGGAGGCGGCATTGGCGCGCTGGTCCTGCTGAGGATGAGAAAACCAAGGCCGATAGCACCCCAGAAACGGGCCGAGCAGCCAAGAGATATTCAGAAGCAAAAGCAAGAAAACAGCGCGAGTCGAGAACCAGCCGTCGGACTTGCCCAGACAAAGCAAGAGTTACTGCCTGACTCGGTTCCAAAGACTATTGGATATGTTTCTCCTCCTGACACACCTTCCGCCATTCCAGAGTCGCAGCTGGACAGGTCGGTTCTGTCTGGAATAGTATCCAGGATAATGGAAGAAAAGCCCCACCTTCGGCCCGAAGACAAAGAGGTGCTAACGTACCTTGCGGAAAAAGAAGG